>NZ_CAXATZ010000002.1:0-159820 GCF_963971605.1 uncultured Xanthomarina sp. | reverse complement strand
TATTCATAGTCACCTTCTCCAGAAACAAGAACGGTTATGGTGTTGTTTTCGGTAGCATCCACTACCATGATATCGTTAAAAGTGGCTGTATTGGAAGGTTCCACAGTAATGCTCCTGGATTTAGAACAACCAAAGATGTTTGTAGCAGCAACTGTATATGTGCCAATCTCGTTGATTTGTATGTTGCTAGAGGTTTCTCCATTGGACCACAGATAAGTGTAGTTTCCAGGTATATCGTTTACAATGCCAGCATCTAAAGTAATGGTTTGTGGGAAGGTGTTCAAGCAATATAAAACCGTTTCATCATCTTCCAAAACGGGTAACCTCTTCACGGAAAGATACACTTCGCTAATACCATAACAAGCGTTGTTGTTTTCAGCTCTTGCAAAAAGGGTTTGATTGTAAGGTGTTGTATTATTATAAGGCGACACTAATTCGTTCTGTTCTAAAAGCGCATCTTGATAAGATTCATAAAAAGTAATTGGGAACACAATGCCATTTATGGTTTGCATGTCTGTAGCAATATCGTTTAGGTTGAAGGTGTTGATGCCATCTTGAGAATCCAGTTCATCGCAAGCATTAGGTACCTGATAATCCTGAAGTTGCGTGACGCTTACTTCCAACGAAAGTTGCGCTATGCTAAAACAACCGGTAGCATCATCAATAACCTGAGCGAAAATAATTTGTGGGTTTGAAATGTTTTGGTAGCTGGAAGCATTTAAAGGGTTATTGCTGTTTTCAGCATCCAAAAGGTTCAAATAAAAACCTGTAGAAACATTTGCTGCGCCACCCGTTAATTCGTTATGGGCTTCATTCAAATTAAAGAAGGTTCTGCCATCGTTTAAGCCATCCTCGTCACATTGTAAAAGTGAGGCATTAAAAGAACTTGGGACAGAATTTACAATGATATCAAAAGAAGTGGTTGCAAAGCAGTCGGTGTTTAAATTATTTTCTATCCTAACAAAAATGCTTTCGTTAAATGGGTTGGAATTATAATAAGGTTCAGGCAGTTCAGCTGTGTTGTTTTCAGCATCTATTTGTGATGGATGATAGGTTACAGTGTAGGCACTGGCATCTTGATTGCCTAAAACTAAAGCATCAAAATCATGCAAGAAGGTATCCATTTGTCCATTTGTGTCATCACCATCGTCCATATTGTCACATATTTCTTGGGTGTTTAGGCTATTTGCAATTGGAGTATTAAACACTTCAATAAAAAACGAAGTGGTATCATAACAACCAGGACTTCCTGTTAAATCAACTCTCGCAATTATTTCTTGAGGATTGTATGTATTGGTATATAAGCCAATGATTTCATTTTGATTGGCATCTGCATCTGCTTGTGTTTCAAAATAATGCACACTGTAATGATTTGGGTTTTGGGCACTTAAAATTTCAGCATCTTTGGTTGAAAAATCAAATGACCACAAACCGTCATTGTTATCGTCACAAATATCCATATTGGAAACTGAATTTGCCACAGGTAGAGGGAAATATTCCACAATGGCTTCTCCTTCCAAGAAATCACAACCTCCATTATTTAAATCTATAAGTACTTCATATAATCCATTCTGATTAATATCTAAAAAGTACTGTGAATTTGGTAATGGGTTTCCGTTAAAGCTCCAGGAATAAATGGCTCCAGGAATATCTTCAGCCATTAAGGTGTAGGTGTCACCCAAACATAAAGGCAGATAATTGGTGGCAATGGGAGTGACAGTGTTGTTAATGATATCGATTTTTTCAACAAAGAAAGACGAGATAAAAGGAGGTAAGCCTTGTGTGGCATTATGGATGCCTAAATTAATGGCATTGTTTTGATAGTTGCAGGCTTGACCCAGTTCATTGGGATTGTTTATTACACTTAAAAATGGAGTGCCTTGTGTATAAGTGGCAGCCATAGTTCGATATATTTTTCCGTTTGGTCCTAATTGTAAGGCGCTCCTATATAAATTTTGTTGATCTATTAATTGTTGTGAGCCAACAATATCAGGGTTTGTTAAATCAAATTGGGTTAAGGCAGAAAAGTGTTTAGAAGGAAGATGATCATCGGCAGAATTAAAATAATCATTAGATGATGAGACATATAACATCTCACTATTGGGTGAAAATTCTATGCCATAAGGTTCATCGTAAGGACTACTTATATTTAGCCTTTGGTTATTACTAACAATTCCAGTTTGTTTATCGAAATCGAACAAAAACAAACCATCTCTTTGTACATTGGCACAAGCTAGTTTTTCGCCACTGGGTGAAAATTTTAAGTAGCCTCTTAAATCTGAAATGCCCATACCATCTATAGTTGAAACCACAGCAGTTGTATTTACTCCAGTGGTTGTTACCTCAAAAGCATGAAAGGTATTTAATGGCGAAGTGGCATTACCTCCAGGGTTTGAAAGTGCAATGACCCAAATGGTTTGAGACGCACAATCTTTTAAAACAGCTGAAACTTTTTCAGAACACTGAGTTAACAAATTAATGTTTTTTTGAACCACTTGCCCCAAACCTCCATCTCTAGTCATGTCCACAACAGAATATTTCAAACCAGTTTGAGATTGGTTAGAACCAACCGTAAAAATGTAATAGATATCAGGATCATTTGGTTTTGGGACCACAATGGCAGATTGTGAGCTTGAAGGATCTCCCAATAACCCAAAACCGTTGTTTAAAATAGTGTGTTGCCTGTTGTAAACTGTTATGCCGTCTGTATAAAATAAAAGATTACCATTGCTATCTGAAATGGAAGAACAACCTTCTATGGTGTTTAATTGGCCATCGTTTAAAACGGTTATGGAACCATCGTTTGCAAATTGGATGCCTGCATTTTCACCAAAATACCAATTGGAGGCTTCTTCTTGAGAAAAGACACAGAAATTTATGGATAATAAAAAGTAAAAAAGTAGTTTATTCATTTAACGAGCAATAGAAACCAAAGGTATCATAAATCTCGCTTTTTTAATAATCTATAAGATAAAAAGATAAAAATGGCAGTCCAACCCAACACAATGAAAATCTCGTACCAATGCACAGCATAATCGTACATTAAATCGCCTTTTTCAGGAAATTTGGTCATCATAACCCTTTGAAAAGGCTGGTCTATAAGATTGTACATGGATTTTAAAGGAAAGAAATTTTGAATTTTTCCAGCAAGATCCATATTTGCCTGCCATGAAATGATGCCAAAAACGATCCATTCCAAAATATATAAAATGAATAAAAAAGCTAAAGCAAAAGCTGAACGTTTTACCAACATACCGAAAAATAAACACAAGCTAAAAAAACCAATAAGTTTTACAAAGTAAGCCAATAAAAAACTTGTTTCCCTAACAATAATGGCAGCTTCGGTGTAACTGGAATAATATAAACCTATAAAAAAAGATGCTAAGGCAATCAATAATGTGGCTATTAAAGAAAAGAACACAATGGTGTAAAATTTGGAAAGAATAAACTCCTTTTTGCTTAAACCATCAATCAAGTTTTGTTTTAGGGTTTTGTTGCTGTATTCGTTCCCTATCATGCTAACCACCACAATAGCAAAGAAAAATTTAAATTGCGACGCAAAAAAGGTGGTTATGTGCCAGATTATAGGAAAATTGAAAATGCCCAATTCGCCTAATTCCAAAGTAAAAAAGCCAAAGAAATCAATTTTTATGGAAGAAAGGATCAAAACTGTAAAAGGCAATACAAACGATATAAATATCAATACTTTACTGGTTCTGTTTAATAACAGTTTTTGTAATTCTAGATTTAAGAGTCTTAACATGGAATTGGTTTTGATACTGAAACAGGTTCAGTGGGAATGGGTTAGTTTAAAGTTTGTCTGTTAGTTGTAAAAATTGCTCTTCCAAGCTTTCCTTGCGTTTTACCAAATGCGATAAAACCATGCCTTTTTCAAACATAAGTTTATTGAATGTTACTGCATCCATGGGTTCGTTTAGAAAAGCTGTAATCAGGTCGTTTTCCACTTTAATGGTTCCAAAATCCGGATTCGATTTTAGATATTCCA
Source organism: uncultured Xanthomarina sp. (assembly GCF_963971605.1). Lineage (NCBI taxonomy): Bacteria > Pseudomonadati > Bacteroidota > Flavobacteriia > Flavobacteriales > Flavobacteriaceae > Xanthomarina > uncultured Xanthomarina sp. Next base: position 155,814 of record NZ_CAXATZ010000002.1, on the reverse strand, counting down.
GAAGGTGTTCTTGCTTGTCGCATTTCAATTCAAAAAAACCATGGCTGGAAATCATTTCATCCACACGTCCAGAATAAAGCTTTACGCCTTTTCTTAAAACCACCACATGAGAGCACACTTTTTCAACTTCATCCAGTAAATGCGATGCTAAAAGTATGGTCGTGCCTTGGTTGGCAATCTCCTTGATTATTTGTCTAATTTGATGGATGCCTTGAGGGTCCAGCCCATTTGTGGGTTCATCTAAAATCAGGATTTCAGGATCGTTCAACAGGGCAGAAGCAATGGCCAAACGCTGTTTCATACCTAAAGAATAGGTACTAAACTTATGGTCTTTTCTGTCCAATAAATTTACAACCTCCAGTTTTTCGTCAATCTTGGCATAGTCCACACCTTTAATTTTGCATACCAACTTTAAATTTTGTGCTGCAGTCATGTACGGATAAAAATTTGGACGTTCTATAATGGCTCCAACTTTTTTTAAGGCATCATGCGTATCCACAGTTCCGTTAAACCATTTAAAGTTTCCGGAAGTTTTGTTTACCGCATTTAAAACTATGCCTAATGTGGTGGATTTCCCACTGCCATTTGGACCTAAAATGCCATACACGTTTCCTTTGTTTATGGTAAACGATAAGTCGTTGACAGCTGTTAAGAAACCAAATTTTTTGGTGAGGTTGTTAATTGTAAGAATGGGTTCCAAATTGATAGTTTTTTTTGATTGAGACCGAAAAATTCGGTTTTAGTTAGTATGTATATGACGAGTGTTCCTTAAAAATGTTACATCCATAAAAATAAAAGCTTAAATTTGAACAATTCGTTTTCTATGGAAGATTTAAAGATATCAAAAAAAAAACCATCTTATCCAGTTAGTAAAAAATTGCACCAATATCTCACTGAATACAACAGGAATATTAGGTTGCCCATTTTTTACGACGATTTGTTGCGTTTTCAAGGTTCCATTGTGGTTTACGATAAAAATGATGAAGATACACTATGGATACGTGTATATTACAACGAATTTGAACGTGAAGAAATAGATTTAAGCCTAAAACGTGTTTACACCATTTTACATAGTGATGGTAACGAAAAAACCATTCCATTTCTTACCATAGATGCTGTGGATTACTGTACGTTTGGGAACTCCAAGCCCTTTCGGGTAAAGGTTAGGAACATATTAAACGACAATTACACCTATTTTTACGTAAAAAAAGCAGATGCTTCCAGGATTTATGGTCTGGAACTGGAACACATGCTGTCTCCTTACAATTTAAATTTCCTGGTACACAAGGACACTTTAATTGAAGAACATATTGCTGGAATTCCTGGAGATGAATTTATAAAAAATATGTTGCCCAATTGCAACCCTTTGGAAAAATCGCAAATAGCCAAGGAGTTTGTAAAATTCAATGAACGTTGTACCATCAGGCTTTTGGGCGATATGAGGTCTTACAATTACGTGATCGTGCCAACCCACGATTTTGACCATGTGGTTTATAAAATTCGAGCCATAGATTTTGATCAGCAGTGTTACGAAGGGAAATTCAATATTTACAAACCTCAGTTTTTTAAGGAAAACTATAAAATGGTTGCGTTGGTAACCGAAAAATTTCAAGCCGAATCCATAGACCAATATAAACTGGAGGAACGTTCCATTATGGCCAAACGTTTAATAAGCTATCACGATAGGATTGCCCATTTGCTAAACTGTATGATTAATGATACACTTTCAAAACCAGAATATGTAAAACAGTTAAGGAATGAAATTTATGAATTTACCTCTGATGTTAATTTCAAAAAAAGCAAAACCATGGGAGATATTTTAAAACATGCCTTGGATTTTGTAAAACGAAATTATGAAGATGTCAATATGAAAAATTTCTACTAAATGGGTTTAGTGTTGCGTTGGCTGTTGTTTGGTTGTGCTAATCTTGATATTAAGAACTTAAAACTAAGTTTAATTCCAATTTTCATCAAAATTTAGATTGTCGTAATCGTCCAGATCCAGATCGTCATCAAACTCGTCGTTGTAATCATCAAAATTTTCAGCTTCAAAAGATTTTTCGGGAGCTTCATCAGGAATCTGTCCATGAACAAACATCAGGTTTGGATAATCTGTACCTTCAGCTTCTTCAACAATTTCGGCAAGTTCCACTAAAAAAGTCCACATGCTCAAAAAGTCGTATATGTACAACAGTCTGGTGCTTTTTTCATGTGTGACTTCATTGATTGGAGTATCTCTCATTAAACGCACTTCATTGGCAGCTTCGCTCATATCAAACAATGAGATTTCCTCACCTTGGTTCCATTCGTCATCACTTAAATAAAAGGAAGCCATTTCACTGCCTTCAAAACCAAACGCTTGTGTAATGCTGTTGTGCAAATCTTCTAGAGTATCTGTTTCACGAATTTCAATGTCCCTAAAGATATCTCCTTCAGAGTCGTGGTCAAGTATAATTCTAAATCTGTAAATCATAATGAAAAATTAGGGTACAAAGATAAGGTTTTGGTTATTTATTCATATTATAAAATTCCAAAAACAAAATGTCCATTTTAACGGTTGGGCAGGCCAAACCAAACTTTAAATATTTCAGACATTTAAAACTTGAAACACTTTGATTTATTTGCAAAAGCGATGTAAGGTAAAGGTCATTGCCGAAAGCAAGAAAAATGCACCAACCTGATGTGCAACACCCAACCACAATGGCACTTGATAGATGATGGTTAAAACACCCAATAGGAACTGAACAAAAACAAGAATAAACAAGGCATCTAAAGCTTTGTTTTGTAGCTTTGTTAAGCTCATTTTTTTGCCTTGATACCAAATAATTAAAATAAAAACCACCACAACATAGGCAAAGGTTCTATGTATAAACTGAATGCCACTTGGGTTTTCTATAAGGTTTTTATAAAAAGGTTCCAAAATATAAACGGTCTCATGCATAAATTTTCCTTCGTTCATAAAAGGCCAATGGTTATGCAACAATCCAGCTTTAAGTCCTGCAACAAAAGCGCCATACACTATTTGGAAAATAAGTGCTAAATAACTGACTATAATTAGATTCCTGAATTTTTTGTCAATAATTTTTTTATTAGGATACATTAAATCCAAAGCAACCCATAAGGTTGCAGCAAAGGTTAAAAAGGCCGTTGTTAAATGTGCAGCCAGTCTAAAATGGCTTACGTCTGGCATGTCAACCAATCCGCTCTTTACCATATACCAACCCAAAAACCCTTGAAAACCTCCAAGTACCAATAAAACAAGGCATTTTTTGATGGTTTTTTTGGTGAGTTGTTTGGTAATTAAAAAATAGATAAATGGAAAAATAAAGACCAATCCTATTAATCTACCAATAACTCTGTGCAACCATTCCCAAAAATAGATTCCTTTAAAATCTTCTAGGGTAAAATGTGAATGGAGTTTTTGGTATTCTGGATATTGTTGGTACAGCTCAAAAGCTTCCTGCCATTCTGCTTCTCCAATGGGAGGAATGGTTCCCGTTATCAATTTATAATTCGAAATGGATAAACCAGAGTCTGTTAACCTGGTAATGCCTCCAACCACTACCATGATAAAGATTAAAATACAGCCTGTTAAAAGCCAGTAGATTACGTTTTTGTTGTCTTTTTGTTTTGCCACGAATACACGAATTTTTAATTTTTATTTACTGACCACTATTTACTTTTTTCCAACCCCAAACGTTTCCCTTCTTTCAACATCAATTGGTAAGCAGCATCATAATCGTTTGGAATAACACCTTCCAAAATAGCTTCTTTAATGGTCTCTTTAATTATGCCTATTTCCCTACAAGGCTTTAAGTTAAAAGTTTCCATAATGATTTCTCCAGAAACAGGAGGTTGAAAATTTCTAATATGGTCACGTTCTTCTACTTCAACTATTTTTTTTCTAACGTTTTTAAAATTGTTATGATATTTTTTAAATCTAACCGGATTTTTTGTGGTGATATCAGCTTCGCAAAGTGTCATTAAATCTTCAATATGGTCACCTGCATCAAAAACCAATCGTCTCACAGCCGAATCTGTAGCTATGTCATCTGCAATGGCAATAGGACGAGAGCTCATTAGAACCAATTTTTGAACAAATTTCATTTTGTCATTCAAAGGCATTTTTAGGCGTTTAAATAATTGATACACCATTTTAGAGCCTTTAAACTCATGGCCATGAAAGGTCCAGCCAATTTTTTTATGAAATTTTTTGGTTGGAGCCTTGCCTATGTCGTGTAATAACGCAGCCCAACGCAACCAGAGGTTATCTGTTTTTTTGCTAATATTATCAACAACCTCCAATGTATGATAAAAATTGTCCTTATGTCTTTGACCTTCTACTTCGTCAATACCTTTTAAGGCTGTTAATTCCGGTAAAATATAATCCAATAAACCTGTTTTTTCAAGCAATAAAAAACCAATGGATGGTTTGTTGCTTTCCAAAATTTTGTTTAGTTCCACAACAATGCGTTCCTTGGTTATAATCTCGATACGATGTTTGTTTTTTGAAATGGCCTTTAAGCTGGCTTCTTCAATTTCAAAATGTAACTGAGTGGCAAACCTTATGGCTCGCATCATACGTAAAGGGTCGTCACTATAGGTAATATCTGGGTTAAGAGGAGTTCTAACAATGGCATTTTTTAAATCTTGGATGCCATTGAAAGGGTCTAAAAGATCTCCAAATTTTTCTTCAGATAAATCCAAGGCTAAAGCATTTATGGTAAAGTCACGACGGTTTTGGTCGTCTTCCAGTGTGCCATTTTCCACAATGGGATTTCTACTGTCTTTGTGATAACTTTCTTTCCTGGCACCTACAAATTCAATTTCAATATCTTCAAAACGCAACATGGCAGTACCATAGGTTTTAAAAACTTGAACTTTAGGGTTGTTTGGTAAATTTTTAGCCACTTGTTTAGCCAATTCAATTCCAGAACCAATAGCTACAATATCTATATCTTTTGCAGAACCACGTTGTAAGATAAAATCGCGTACAAAACCACCAATAACATAAGCATCTAGTTGAAGTTCTTTTGCAGATTGCGAAATAATCTTAAATATTGAATGGGTTAAAGCTTGTTTGTAATTCATATGTGTTTCAAATTCCAAAATATACAAGAACAAAACTTCAAAAAGGGTTTTTGGCTTTTGGTACTTGAAATTGGGAATTTATTTTCTTATAACCTGCACTTTTCCATCATTGCTCAATTTAATAATAGACGATGGTTTAGCACCTATTTTTTCATCTGGCAAATTTACAACATAGTCCACACCTTTTAAAATGTCTTCATGTATTTCTTTAAAGGATTTTGGCGTAGCTTGTCCACTAATATTTGCTGAGGTAGAAACAATAGCACCATTAAATTTCCGAAGCAGCTGGAAACAAAAGTCATTATCTGGAATTCTTATAGCAATGGTATTGTCTTCTGCAATTAAATTTTTAGCTAAATTTAGTGGCTCGTCGTAGATAATGGTAATAGGGTTGTCTTCAATATCCATAATGTCAAATGCTGCATCAGGAATTTTTTTTACATATTTTTTTAGCATTCTATCGTCTGCCACCAAACAAATAAGTGCTTTGCTGTCATGACGTTGTTTAAGCTTGAACACTTTCTCCACTGCAGCTTCGTTTGTAGCATCGCAGCCTATTCCCCAAACGGTATCTGTAGGGTAAAGAATAACGCCACCTTGTTTTAATACTTTAAAACTTTCTTGAACTTCTTTTTGAAACATAAGAATCAATAAATTGTAGGTGTAAAAATAATATATATAAAACTTAAATGCAGAAATTAGTTTAATTTTGCAAGATAAACCCAACCTATTGATGATAGAACCGGAACAGATTAACGTAACCAAGGTGTTTTTGCCAAAGCAAAAGGAGTATCAAGAGATTTTAAAAAGAGCTTGGGATAACAGTTGGATGACCAACAGAGGAGAATTGGTTAAGGAACTGGAACATAAAATCACTTCCACCTATCAAACGGTTCCAGTTATAGCTACCACTAATGGTACCTTGCCATTGCAAATTGCCATAAAAGCCCTGGATTTAACAGGTGAAATTATTACCACGCCTTTTAGCTATGTTGCAACAACATCTAGTATTGTTTGGGAAGGGTTGACACCAGTTTTTGTTGATATAGATGTTGACACTTTTACTATTGACCCTAAAAAAATTGAGGAAAAAATTTCAGACAAAACCTCTGCCATCCTAGCCACTCATGTGTTTGGAAATCCATGTCATGTTGAAGCTATTGAAAAGATAGCAAAAAAACACGATTTAAAGGTTATTTACGATGCAGCTCATAGTTTTGGAGTAAGATACAAAGGAACATCCATGTTTAATTATGGAGATGTGAGTACTTGTAGTTTTCATGCTACTAAAATTTTCCATACAGCTGAAGGAGGAGCTGTTTTTACCAACGATAAAAGACTATTTAATAAGTTATTTTATCATCATAATTTTGGTCATGATGGTCCAGAACAGTTTCAAGGTATTGGTATTAATGCTAAAATGAGTGAAATACAAGCAGCTATGGGATTGGCTGTTTGGCCATATTTGGAAGCCATTTTTAACAGAAGAAAATTATTGTTTGAATTGTATCAAGAGCTTTTGGATTCGCGTTTGAGGTTTCAAAGTATCAGAGAGCATACAACCTATAATTACAGTTATATTCCTGTGGTTTTTGAAAATGAAGCACAACTTTTAAACATACAGAAAGTTTTAAATGCACATAAGGTTTACCCAAGACGGTATTTTTATCCCTCGTTAAATAAACTGCCTTATCTTGATAACCAACCCATGCCTGTTTCCGAAGGTATATCCAAATGTATTTTATGTTTGCCCTTATATTATGAATTGAAAGAAAATCAAGTGGAAACAATCTCTTGTTTAATCAATAAAAACCTAAATTAAAGTGAAAAAAGATATTTATTTAATTGGAGTTGGAAACTATACAGAAGTGATCATAGAATTAGCTCAGGATTGTGGTTTTAATATTAAGGGTTTGTACCATTACAATCACGAGCGTTTGGGTGAAAAAGTGTTAGGTTATCCTATAATAGGTTGTACAGAAGATTTGTACCAAAAAGATATAACAGGGAAAAACTTTGCTGTAACTATGGGAAACAACAAAATGCGACATGAAATTGCCAGTAAATTGCGCAACCTTGGAGCACATACACCAAATTTAATTCACCCTAGAGCGTTTATAAGCCCTTCGGCAACTTTAGGTCAAGGTTGTTTTATTCATTTAAATGCTAAAATTAGCACCAATTGTACCTTGGGCAACGATTGTGTTATTGACTTTAATAGTTTGGTGGCACACCATGCTACTTTAGCAGACGCTTGCTATATGTCTTCTTTGGCTATGGTAGGTTCTTATTGTAACATAGGTGAACGTGTGTTGTTAGGAATGAATTCCTTGATTATTCCATTAAACCTTAGTATTGGTAACGATTGTATTGTAGGAGCTAAATCTAACGTTACAAAATCTTTTCCGGAAAAATGCGTTCTAGTTGGAAATCCGGCCAGAAAAATAAAAGAAACTGAATAAATGAACCCTTTGTTAAGTATTTGCTGCACCACGTTTAATCATGAAAAGTACATTAAACAGACCTTGGATGGGTTTTTGTTGCAACAAACAAGTTTTCCTATAGAAATTATTGTTCACGATGATGCCTCAACCGATAATACGGCTGAAATTATTAGGGAATATGCAGAAAAAGATAGCAGGATAGTTCCTATTCTTCAAACAGAAAATCAATTTTCAAAATTTAAAAAGCCATGGGCTAATTATGTGTTTCCTAGGGCTCAAGGTAAATATATTGCTTTGTGTGAGGGAGACGATTATTGGATTGACCCTTTTAAACTTCAAAAACAAGTGGATTTTTTAGAGGCACATCCAGATTATGGCTCTTGTTTCCATAATTCCAAAATATTTTATCAAGATACACAACAATTGGAACATGATATTCTTAATAAAGATGAACCTGAAACAAGTACCATAGTAGACCTGGCAAGAACCAACTATATCAGGACCAATACCATAGTTTTAAGAAATAACTTTAAATTGCAAGACTGGTTTAATTATTTACCAGTAGGCGATTGGCCATTGTTTTTAATTCAGATCAAGGACTTGAAAATTAAAAGATTTGAAGAAGAAATGGGTGTTTACAGGGTTCATAGCCAAGGTGCATGGTCTGGTGCTGATGAGATTCAAACCATAAAAATGACACTGAATACCATTAAACCTTTGCTCAAACATAATGTGTTAAGCAAACCTGCAAATAAGGTATTAAGAAAACGCTATAGAAAATACAAAAAGAAACAATTTAAATATTATTGGAAAAAGTGGCTTAAAAGAAAATAAAGTGTGGAATGAAGCTACCTTACATCTACTATTGTCCTGTTTTTAGAGTTGTTTGTCTTTGTGGCCTTCTTTAAAATCCATTTTGCTTTTATTTGTCTCATGGTACGTGAAGATTTATAGTAGCGTAGATATCTTAATATAAGGTTAGGCGATAATAATTTTACCAATTTAAAATGGTAATGTAATGTTTCAAAAGAGTCTGCAAGTATTTTTTTTGTTCTAACAGGTGTTACACGTGCAAAACAAGCTTCAATAATTGGTTTTGCTTCAAGCCTGTCTTTTTTGTTAAGCTGTTTGTAACAATGCAGAATGGCTTTTATTTTTAAATGTGTAATATAAATTGAAATAAGTTCTTTATTGGTCTTTTTGGTTTCGGTTTTATAATACTGCTCATATATGTATTCAATTATTTCCAAATAAGATTTTAGGTTTTTCAACCCCATATTATTAATTACAGAGTTTAAATTGGTAACATTATAGAAGTAAGTGGGTTCATTGTTAAATATAACGGCATTTGCTTTAAATAGCGTTTCAAAAAACCATAATTCGTCTTCGTGTAAAACCCCTTTTTTAAATTTCAAATTATGGGTTTTTAAAAAATCCCTTCTGTAAAGTTTGTTCCAGGCAACACAGATAATGGGTTCTTCAACAACGATTTTAATCAAATTTTTATCTTGGTTCGATACTTTTTGTAAGGGTTTGGAATAATGAACCAAGTACTCTACAATATCATAATTTTGTCCATTGGTAATGGCGTTTTTACCAATAATGATATCGATATCATCTTTGGCAAGTGAAATTAAATTTTCTAATGCATTGGTCGAAAAAAGATCGTCCGGATCAAAAAAAAGGATATAATCGCCTGTGGCATGATCAAGACCTTTGTTTCTAGCGCTGGAGACTCCTTCGTTGTCTTGATAGATGTATTTAAAGCGTGAATCTTTTTTTACCCAAATATCGATTTCGCCACTAACATTATCTTTACTGCCATCGTCAACCAAAATGCATTCCCAATTCGTATATGTTTGTAGATAGATACTTTGTAGGCCTTTTTTTATAAAGGCTTCTACATTATAACAAGGAACAATAATGGATATTAGTGGTTGAGACATGTTTCAAATTATTTTAATGGAAATCCAAAAATAATTTATTCTCATGAAACAAAATAAGAAACACCAAATAGTTTCAAGTAAATACCTACTTTTGTTTTGTAAATTAATTCCTTGAAGAAATATTTACACCTATGTCAATTTATAAAGACCTCAGATTAAAATATAAAAACCATCAACTTAAAGTTGCCTTAACCAAAGCAAAAAAGGTATTGGATTTTTCTAAAATCCCTTATGCCAACAAAAATGTTTTGATAATAGATTCCATTATTCCAGAATTTGATAAAGATTCTGGTTCCAGGCGTTTGTTTAAGATTATAAATATTTTATTGAGCCATGGTTTTGGGGTTTTTTTAATAGCCGATAAAAAAGAATATAAATACAATACCGATTATGTGGCGCATTACAGGAAATTGGGGGTTGTGGTTTATGAGCCTTCTATTGACCAAACAGGAGCCTTTGTTACAAAAGAGACTTTTATAGAAGCCATTTTGCCTAAAATTGATTTTGCCTGGTTGCATCGAGCAGATGTGTTTAAAACTTACTCACAGTTGGTCTCTTCCAACAAATCCATTAAATTGTTTTATGACATGGTTGATTTTCACTATTTGAGATTTATTAGGGAATGGGAAAACACCAAGGATTCCAAAACTAAAATGGAAGCTGAAAAATATCTTGACATTGAGGTTGAAAATTGTAGGTTGGCCGATAAAATCATAACCATTTCGGAACAGGATAAAAACGCCTTAAAGGAATTTTATTCAGAAGAAAACAAAATGGTGACCATTGGGAATGTCCATCAATTTCTGGATGTTAAAAAAACACCATTCAAGCATAGGGATGGCTTGTTTTTTGTAGGAGGGTTTTCCCATAAACCCAACCAGGATGCTGTGCTTTTTTTGTATCACGACATCATGCCATTGGTCTGGAAAAAAAATAAACATATTAAAGTAACCATTGTTGGAAGTTACCCAACCAAAGACATGCTGGACCTCAATTCAGATCGTTTTAAAGTATTGGGTTATGTAGAAGATATTTCAGAGTATTTCAATACATCCAGAGTGTTTGTGGCTCCATTGCGTTATGGTGCAGGAGTAAAAGGTAAAATAGGACAAAGTTTGGAGTATGGTTTGCCATTGGTTACCACACCAATAGGTGCTGAAGGTTTTGATTTTAAAGCACAAGCAGACCATGTTATTGATACTACAGCTCAAGGTTTGGCTAATAAAATTCTTAAATTGTACCAAGATGAAACTGTGTGGGAAGAAGTAAGCGAAGCATCAAAAGAAGTTTTGGAGCCTTTTTCAATTAGCCATATAGAAGAACAGGTCCTTAAAGTTTTAAAATAAGACATATATAAAAACAACCTATGAGGAAAATTACCATAATCGCTCCAGAATCTTTTGGCTATTTAGATTTTCTTTTAAAAGAATTACAATCCCTTCCAGAAACACAGGCTGTTTTTATTAACTATTCCAATATTAAATACACTTACTCATCTGTATTTGATAAACTTCTTAATCTTTTTAGAAAACTGGTCTTAAAAAAAAACATCAAAGACCTTTATAAATCAAAAGTAGTTTTAAACACAGTAAAATCTAATGGAGTACAAGATTTTATTATAGTTGTTAGGCCAGATAAATTAGAACTGGAAACCGTTATAGCCTTAAAGGCTTATGCTAAAAAATACTATTCCTTTTTTTTTGATGCCATCTCCAATTTTCCTGAAAAAAGTAGTTTAATTCCTTATTTCGATACTGTTTTTAGTTATGAAAAAGAAGATGTTGAAAAATACAACCTTACATTTATAACAAACTTTATTTACGATTTTAATAGTGCGAAGTTTAAAAGCTCTACATGTAAAATATTTAATATTTCATCTTACGACGAGCGTTTTGAAAGCTTGGAAAAAATGGCGTCTTATTTTAAAAGCAAAGAGTTGGACTACACAATCCTAGTTAGAAAAGAAAAGGCTGAAACATCTTCTTTGGTAACCTTTATTCAAGAATATATTCCTTTAACTAAAGTAAAAGAGTATTTACTGGAAGCAGATGTGTTGTTGGATATACAAAAAGAAAACCAATATGGTCTTAGCTTTAGGGTTTTTGAATCTTTGGGTTATAAGAAAAAATTAATTACAACCAATGCGGATATTGTTAACTACGATTTTTATAATCCTAACAACATAGCAGTTGTAGATGTCCATAACATTCAAATTCCAGATGCTTTCTTTAAAACGCCCTATGAGGAAATACCCAAAGATGTTTTGTATAAATACACCTTGGCAGGTTGGATAGAAAATGTTTTTAACTTGAAGTCTGTTTAAGAACTTCCTGTAGTTCTTTCAGCATTTTTCCTGCTATGATTTCTTTTGTAAAGTGAGCCAATAAATGCTTTTCGCCTTGAAGCACAAGTTGATCTCTTAAGTTTTTGTCTTCCAATATTTTAAGGGTTGCTTCGGCAAAGGCATTGGCATTTTCTTTTTCGCATAAAATTCCTGTTTTCCCATCTGCAACTACTTCAGGAATCCCTCCGTAATTTGTTGCTACAACAGGCACATGGCAATTGTAGGCTTCCAACAAAACACCTCCTGTTGGTTCCAATTTGGAAGTGAACATAAAAACATCAAATTCTGGGAAAATTTCGGGAATGTCTTTCCTGAAACCAGTAAAAATAAAGTCGTTTTCAAGACCTAATTCCTTTACATAGGCTTTAATCTCGTTTTCCAATTCGCCTTTACCTACAAGAACAAATTTAACATTTGGTTTCTTGGATTTTATAATTTTTGCTGCATTCACAAAGGTGTAATGGTCCTTAAAAGGTACAAAAGCTGATATATTTCCTATTAAAACGGTATCCTCAGGTAATTGAAATTCACGATGTAGTAAGCCTGTGGCTTCTTTTTTAGGAAATTCACTGATGTCTGTGGCGCTTCCAACAATACTCAATCTGGAATGATCTTTTATGGCTGGTTTTAAAACATCAATCACTGCTTGAGAGACACAAACCAATTTTTTAAGGTGTTTGTAATTGTATTTCCATTTTCTAAGTGGGTTGGTGTCTACTTTTTTAATTAAAGTCCTAAAAAATACCATGGGAATTTTAGATCGATACAGCAACGAATGCATGATGCAAAGGGTGTGCGCTTTGCTGTTATGTATCAAAATAATATCTATTTCATGCTCTTTTACAATCTTGTTTATGGTACTAACCCAAAGCTTTTTGGCTTTAGAATGGTAAGGCAAACTGTAAAAATTGTAATTTTTTTCTTCAGCAATTTCTGCCAGACGTGTATTGGTGGGACAAAGCAAAACCTGATGTTCAATTTTTGGTTTGAATTCATCATAATAATACACTATTTGCTGTTCGTGTCCTCTCCAGACATTTGATGCTGTAATTTGTAAGAGTCTCATAAAAATCAATCTATTTTTCTATACATCAACCAAAGCTGAATATAACGTTTAAACACCGAAAAGGCATTGATGTATGCTAATATAAAACCTTCTTTGCCATCTAAAATTCCTAATCTTAAAAAATATTGGTGCATAAACCTGTACCAAGGCCTAAACAGGAAATGGTACAAGTTAGGGCGTAGGTTTTTTTGAAACAATTGCTGGGCTTGCAATTTGCTATATTGACTTAATTTCTGATTGTAAGCATCAAACCCTTTGTAGGTGTTATGATCTGAGGTGTTTTTTAAAAGCCCTACTTTTTCTGAAGTTACAATGGTTTCGTGAACAGCGTTTCCATTGTATTTACAATAATCTTTATGAAACAACCTAATTACTTCATCTGTTTGAAACCCACTATACTTTAAGCGTTTACCCATAAAAATAAAATTGCGCTTTACTTTATAGGCTTTTAAGGGGTTTTTGGAATTTACCTTGGAAACTATCTCATTGGCAAGAACATCGGAGATTTTTTCGTCTAAATCAAAGAACACAATCCAATCGTTTTTGGCAAGTGAAATGGCATGGTTTTTTTGATTGGAAAAATTATCAAATGGCCTTTGTACCACTGTGACATTGTGTTTTTTGGCTAAAGCTACTGTATTGTCAGTACTAAAAGAGTCCACTATAACAATTTCATCAGCAAAAGACAAGCTTTCAATGTAACTTTCAATGTTAGATTCTTCGTTGTAGGTTATAGCTAAAGCGCTTATCATTTATAAAATTTCAGATTTATCAAATATATTGCTCATGGCTTTATATATTTGTGTCAAAAGTAATCAAAATATAAAGATTTTCCATTTTAAATAAGCCATGCCAAAACTTCCCGTATTAATGTATCATAGCGTGAGCAGGAATCTTCAAGAAAGTCATGGCTTAACTATTGCAATTTCAAAACTGGAGGAGCAATTTGCTTACTTAAAAGAAAACGGTTACCAGTCGCTTCATTTTAAAGAACTTCAAAATATAAAAGGCCCTAAACAGTTTCCTGAAAAACCCATCATTATCACATTTGACGATGTTTATGAGAACCAGTTGGAATTGGCTTATCCTTTGCTTAAAAAGTATAGTTTGAAAGCTTGTTTTTATGTGCCTTTAAAATATGTAAACAAAACAGATATATGGAACACAAACAAAGAACCTATTATGTCTGTTTCGCAATTACAATCTTTAGATTCTGATGTTGTTGAGCTAGGGCTGCACAGTTTTGCCCATAACAATTACAGCCAAATGACTGATGATGAGATTCAAGCAGATTTTGATTTGAGCAAAGACTTTATACTTAAAAACAACTTGGAAATACACAATACCTTGGCTTATCCTTATGGAAAGTATCCAAGGAAAGGGGAAGCCAAAACACGGTTTTTTAATTTATTGCACCAAAATAAGATAGCCTATGGTTTACGGATAGGGAATAGGGTAAATGCTTTTCCTTTTAAAAACAATTACGAAATTCAGCGATTGGATATTAAAGGAGAGGATAGTTTGACCACTTTTAAACGGAAAATAAAATATGGTAAGCTATGGTTTTGATTATTTCATGCCTTTTTGGAGAAGAATGAGTTTCACATAACGTGAAAATACACCATACGCATTAATGCTGGCAACTGCCAAACCAGGAATGCCATCCCTAAAACCACCACGTAAAATATAACTGCTAAAAAAACGGTAAAAAGGCTTAAAGGCTAAGTGAAAATATGTGGCTTTTTTGCCTTTGTTTAAAAGTTGTTTTGCTTGAAACCATGCATAACTGTCTTTTTTGCTAATATAATGCATCAAGCCTTTGTAGGTAAAATGTAAAACAGGGTTTTTAAGCTTGCCAATGCTTCCGTCTACAATCAGTTTTTCGTGAACGGAACCTTCAAATCGGCATTTTTCCCTAAGGACCAAACGGGTCACATTATCACTATGATGGTACAAAAACCTATTCATGTAAAAATGTGGAAAATTAAGCTTGTAGCCAGCATGCTTTCCAGTTTCCATGGCTTGAAGGATTTCTTGTTTTAACTTGTAGGTAATGCGTTCGTCACCATCAATAAATAAAACCCAATTTCCTGTTGCGTATTGCAGCGCATGATTTTTCTGATTGGAAAAATTATCGAATTTTCTGTGTAACACCTTACAACCAAAAGTTTCAGCTATTTCCACTGTCTTGTCTGTGCTTAAGGAGTCTATCACAATAATTTCATCTGCAAAAGAAACCGAACGAAGCGCATTTTTTAAATAGGCTTCCTCGTTGAAGGTAGGAATGATGACAGATAGTTTCATCTATTTTTGATTTATCAGGAACCTTTTAATTAGATATTCAATTGTTTGGTTAGGTATTGAACCTTGTTAGTCTAATACCCATTATGGGTTTTCATGGCAAACAATGCCTCAAAATTACAATTTTAAATTGAAGTTTAATAGTTGTTTTTATTGCTAATGGTTAAGATGCAATTTATTTAATAGCTAACTTTCCTCCAATCCAAGCCATGGGAATGTATGCAACAACAATGTCTAAGATGGAAAACCAAGTAGGAGAAGGCAACATTATGACACTAGTTATACCACCAATTAAGAAAAAGACACCAATAACCATTGCAAAAGTCATTTTTCGGGTGGTTGCAATTTTTGAAGCAATAAAGGCTCCAACCAGAGTTCCTAAAGCATGTGCCAGAAATGGAAATATAAAATGTTTGGGTTGGAACAAGTGCATGGATTCTTTTAATCCTTCCATGGTGGTGTTATCAACTCCTTCTGGAGGAGGAATTATAGAACCGCTTATGGTAATGAGTCCCATATTGACAATGCTACCAATAACCAATCCTGCAACGACTGCTAAAATGTTTTTTGCTGTTGAGTTCATAGCCATAAATTTAAGCTTTTATAATTCTTGGGAGTTAAAGACGCTAGTATATTATTTTAATTAAGGAAACTCTGTCAAACTTAATAAATTTAAGACAAAATCAATCCTTTTTAAACTCATAAAACAAATACCTGAAATATGTTTATCTTTGCGCTGCATAAACAACAAATTAATGAGCGAGATTGCTATTTCTGTAATAATTAGTACCTATAATTCCCCAGAGTGGTTGGCAAAAGTGTTGCATGGATATAACAATCAAACGTATCAAAACTTCGAGGTTGTTATTGCAGATGACGGTTCTAAACAAGAAACCATAGACCTTATTGAAGCCTTTAAAAAAGAAGTGTTTTACCCCATAACCCATGTTTGGCATGAAGACAATGGGTTTCAAAAATCACAAATTTTAAATAAGGCCATTGTAAATTGTCAGGCTGCGTATATTTTAATGTCTGATGGCGATTGTATTCCAAGGGAAGATTTTGTGGAGGTGCATTTTAGGGAGAGGGAAATAGGTTATTTTTTATCTGGTGGTTATTTTATGCTGCCTATGGACATTTCTAAAGCCATTACTAAAGAATCTATTATGAATGGAGATTGTTTTAATGTAACATGGTTGAAATCCCATGGTTTAAAGCCATCTTTTAAAAACAACAAATTAACAGCAAAAGGGTTTAAGTCTTGGTTTTTAAACGCCATAACACCAACAAACGCGAGTTGGAATGGTCATAATGCCTCAGGATGGAAAAAAGATATTGTGACCATAAATGGTTTAGATGAGCGCATGCAATATGGTGGACAAGACAGGGAATTGGGTGAGCGTTTAATGAATTTGGGCATCAAGGGAAAACAAATTCGCTATAGTGCTGTTTGTATTCATTTAGATCATCCACGTGGTTACAAAAACCAGGAATCCATCAATAAAAATTTGGCCATTAGGAAGACTACAAAGACTGAAAAGCGAGTGTGGACCAATTTCGGGATTGTTAAGAAGTAATGGTTTTATAAGCACCAATTTTCCAATAGGTCTTTTCCTCTTTAGTTGTTACAACTTTAAAATCGATACATTGTAAGTTTTTAAAATACTCCCAGCAACTTGTTCCTTCCCTGTAAATGGAAACTATAAGAATACCATTTTCTTCTAACTGATTTAACATGCGTTGTAGGACATGTTCTTTTTGTGAATTATGGATATAATAAAAGGCTTCGTTGAAAATAATGATATCAAATTTTCTGCTAGGTTTATAACTATGAATGTCGGCCGACATAAACTCTGAATGAGGAAACTGCTTGATTTTGGCTTTTTCTATAGAAACTTTGGAAAAATCCACTCCTAAAAAATACTGGTAAGAATTCGCTGCCAGATATTCGTTTAAAACCCCTTCACCAGAACCCAAGTCCAAAATACTTGGTTGCTTTTTGCCATAAGTATCTATAAACTCTTTAATGGTATGATATCGCGTTGCTTCAATGGGTTTTTTTAAACTATCCCAACGTCCTTGTTTGTATTGTCTGTTCCAACGTAGTTTCCTTCGCCAATTATTAAATTTATCTAGAATAGTCATTCATGTTTGGTTTTTTAAATTTATTGATAAAAACTGTTCTAGTTTGGGTATAATAAGTTCAGGTGTTAATTGTTTGTACATAAAGCTTGGGTCTGCTTCAATTTTCCGTCTGTTTTCAACGCTGTTTTCATTATATAATTCTGGTTTTTCTTCCATTAAGTGAATGGATGCGTGTTTTTTGCCATCTTCAAAACTGGCCCAATGATCTTTCATCACATAAGGAGAGAAAATGGTGAACGTAGGCTTGTTTAAGGCTTTTGCTATATGTACTATGCCACCTTCGTTTCCAACCAGCAACTCACATGTATTCATGAGTTTAATAAAACCACGAATGCTGTCTTCATAAATATCTATAATGATGTTGTCTTTGTTTTTACAGGATTCATAAATACTAAGCGCATCTTCTTTTTGGTTAGGAGCATAGTTAAAAAGCACATTCACCTGATACTTTTCAGTAATAAAATCTACCAGTTGTACGATGTATTCATAAGGCATGGATTTTTGAGGTGTGCTCCCTAAAACCCCTAGCATAATTGCAGGTTTGTTGTAGGTATCCAGTTTGTTGTATTGTTTTTCTTCTTCGGTTAAAACAATTTTTGGCTCAAAATCTATTTGCTGTTCTGATAGATTGAAAACAGAAGTCACCATATTGACCCTGTCTTCTATGGCTTTGCCACATATGTTTGATTTTTCTTCCAATAACGGCACATGGTGTGTGTAAAATTTAAGTATGGGATTTTTGCCTCTTTTTTGAAAACCAATCCTTATTGGCGCTTTGGAAAAAAAACAAATAAGTCGGCTTTGTAGTTTGGAATAAGGATCGAAAATAATATCGTACTTTCTGTTTTTTACGGTTTGGATGAGCTGTTTTAAATTGCCAAGTTTTTTTAATTCTTTGTCGTTTACTTCAATAATGTGGTCTATGGCAGGATTGTTTTCAATTACACCTACTGTATAATCGTATACCAAAAAATCTATAACACTATCTGGATAGATTTTTTTCATGTTTTGTGCAATTACAGACGCTATTAAAACATCTCCTATACGTTTGTTTTGTATGACAAGTATTTTTTTCATGGCGCTTCCCCAGCAAAGAGGGAATTTATAATTAAAACTTAATTACCTGCAAAGTATTATATTTTCTACTTTTATTAAAATATCAATTAACATATCTTTGAGAAAATTCTTAATACGGATATAATTATACACATTCACCCAAAATACCAACATTTAAGTAAAGCTTTACAAGCTGTTGTTACAGATTTTGAAACCTCCGGAAAAGAGATAACCGTAGGTCAAAGAAACGTTATCAAACAGTTTGAAGCAGGTGGAGAGTCCATTAATGTCAAGTCGTTTAAAATACCAAATGGGTTTAATGGTTTTGTGTACAAATACCTTAGGAAATCGAAAGCCAAGCGCTCTTTTGAATATGCCAATAAGCTGATGGCTTGCAATATTTTAACACCTTTTCCCATTGCTTATGTAGAAAACACCAATGTGTTTGGTCTTAAAACCAGTTATTATATAAGCAAGCAGGTTGATTACGATTTTGATTTTAGGGAATTAATTCACAAGCCTTTATTTCCCAACAGAAAAAGGATTCTGCAACAGTTTACGGAATTCACCTTTCAGTTACACGAAAACAACATCAATTTTTTAGACCATTCTCCTGGGAACACTTTAATTGTTGAAAAACCTGATAATCGTTACGATTTTTATTTAATCGATTTAAACAGGATGCGTTTTGAAACCATGGATTTTAATAAGCGCATGCATAATTTCAGACGTTTATGGTTGTCCAAAACCATGATAAAAATTATGTCTGAAACCTATTCAAAGTTATACCATAAAACAAGTGAGGAAACCTATGCTTTGATGTTAAAACACAGTCGGGCTTTTCAAAAGAAAATAAATTCCAAAAAACTACGTCGTTCAGGAAGAAAGATGAGGTTTAAATCATAAAAAAGTGAGCTTACACAGCTACACCATACTCACGTAAGGCATCGTTTAAAGAGGTCTTTTTGTTGGTACTTTCTTTACGTTTTCCAATAATCAAGGCGCAAGGCACTTGAAACTCTCCTGCCTTGAACTTTTTAGTGTAGCTTCCGGGAATTACTACAGATCTTGCTGGAATAACACCTTTGGTTTCCACTGGTTCATCTCCAGTAACATCTATAATTTTTGTACTCATGGTTAAAACCACATTGGCGCCTAAAACGGCCTCTTCTTCCACTTTTACACCTTCAACCACAATACAGCGCGACCCTATAAATGCACCATCTTCAATAATTACAGGAGCCGCTTGCAAAGGCTCCAAAACACCACCAATACCAACACCACCAGAAAGATGGACGTTTTTGCCAATTTGTGCACAACTTCCAACAGTTGCCCAAGTGTCTACCATGGTACCTTCATCTACATAAGCACCAATATTTACATAACTTGGCATCATGATCACACCTTTTGAAATGTAAGCACCATGTCTGGCTAAAGCATGAGGTACCACACGAATGCCTTTGTCTGCATAACCGGTTTTTAAAGGGATTTTATCATGATACTCAAAAATACCCACTTCAAAAGTTTCCATTTTTTGTATTGGAAAATACAATACCACAGCTTTTTTTACCCATTCGTTTACTTGCCAACCTTTACTTGTAGGTTCGGCAACCCTTAGAGTGCCTTCATCCAAAAGGTCTATAACACTTCTTATGCTGTCTATGGTTATTTTATCGGTTAACAAGCTTCGGTCATTCCAAGCATTTTCTATTATTTGCTGTAGTTGTTTCATAATTGTTTTAATAGTGTTTTCGCAAAGATAATCCTATAATTGAAATCTCTAAAGTTATTCAAATAAAAACCCATTTAGAAGCCTACAGAAAACCACGAATTAAAAAGAGTTGGCTTGTCATGTCTTTTTAAATGTTAACTTTGTCCCATGGGAAGAATTTTGGCCATTGATTTTGGGAAAGTGAGAACAGGAATAGCTGTTACAGATGAATTGCAACTTATTGCATCTGGTCTTGAAACAGTTGCCACAAAAGATTTGATTACCTTTTTAAAAAACTACATAGCTACAGAACAAGTGGAGTTATTTGTAGTAGGTGAGCCCAAACAAATGAATAATGAACCTTCTGAAAGTGAGGCTCTCATCATTCCGTTTCTTGAAAAATTAACAAAAGCGTTCCCTAAAATTCCAATTGAAAGAGTTGATGAAAGATTTACTTCAAAAATGGCTTTTCAAACCATGATAGATAGTGGCTTGTCGAAAAAGAAACGTAAAAATAAAGCTCTGGTAGATGAGATAAGTGCTACCTTAATCCTTCAAAGTTACCTGTATTCCAAATAAAAACAGCCTTAAACCTCCTTTAAACAGTGCATTTTACCGATTATATTTGCAGGTTTATTCAATTTGTCGTTATTTAATTTCAGTTTAACTAAATCTTTTAAATCACATTTATCGCAAGTATATATTTGCTTCATAATAATCCCAAATACGAAACTTATGAAACATTACTACTTATTTTTATTGACGGCATTGACTTTGTTTGGTTTTAACCAGGCCAATGCACAATTTTGTCCTCCAACTGGTTTTACAAACGGATCATCCTTGTACTTTTTTTACAGTCCTAGTGGACCAACATGTGGTGAAAGACCAACAACGGTTATGGTTGGAACCAGTGAATTCAATTTGATGGTTTGTGAAAGCGCTTATGCCATTTACGATTTAACCTCTGGAAGCCCTATAGCAAATATCAATTACTTTGTGGCCGATTTTGGCGTGGGAACCTGTGAGTATACCAATGGCGATTTAACACAGGAAACCTTATCCATTGGCGAAGTGGACCAAGTGGTGAAATCCACGAAGGTTTTTCCTAATCCGTTGGTCTCTGGCAACAGCATTCATTTGATGTTTGGTTCCTATTTAAGTGGAACAGCGAGTATGTACGATATTACTGGTAAAAAAGTACTTAGCTTGAATATAGATAATGTAAGCCGAAAGGAAATAAACGCATCTGCGTTAACTAATGGTGTTTACTTGCTTAAAATTGAAGCAGGATCTTCTACCATAACCAAGAAAGTGATTATAATGAAATAACAGCTTTAAGCTTTTTTAAATAGAAACTCCTTTTCAATTGAAAAGGAGTTTTTTTATGTCCATCAGTTTAATTTCAAATAGACTGAAAATATTAAAAAAAACAAGTATTGCATACCAATGGAAAATCTCTTAGGAACATGTTTTTAAGCTGTTAACCAATTTGTTGCGAGTATTGATTTATCGATAAAAAACCAATTGTAAAGGTTTATGGGCAGTACGTTTATCGATGAAACACATACCTTTATCATATCATCGATTATACGTTGGCTTTCAACAAATTTATTCTTTTTATACCGTTTGTCGAATATATATTTGTCCTGTCACAAGAAAACAATTACGACATGAAACCATTTTTGATTTTAATTTTTGTAGCCCTTTTAAGTACATTTAATAGCCATGCACAAAACCAAGTTGAGACACAACCTGTTATAACAGAAGTTGTTTTGAATGCAGCTACTGTTCATGAGGATGATGCAAACAATGTTGCTGCAAAAAAGAAAGATATCTTAAATGCGAAAATCAATTCCAAATTAAAAGGCGAAGTAGATCTGTTCTTTATTGCCGATAAAAGCAAAATGTGCTAATATTCTTTTTATAAATTCGAGGTTAAAACTCCTTTTCAATTGAAAAGGAGTTTTTTTATATATCTAAATTAAAGATTGTATTTTTGCAGTGAATTTTTCAAAAAACATAAAATGATATTACCTATTGTAGCCTATGGCGATCCTGTGTTAAAGAAATTGGGAGAAGAGATCAACAAAGATTATCCAAACCTAAAGGAGCTTATAGATAACATGTACGAAACCATGGATGGTGCTTATGGCGTTGGATTGGCTGCACCACAAATTGGGCTGCCAATAAGATTGTTTATTGTGGACACCTCTCCTTTTGCTGAAGACGAAGCTTTGTCTCCAGAAGAACAAAAAGAACTAAAAGCTTTTAAGCGTACCTTTATAAACGCACAAATAATAAATGAAGAAGGTGATGAATGGGCTTTTAATGAAGGTTGTTTAAGCATTCCAGACGTGAGGGAAGATGTTTTTAGAAAACCTACCATCACCATCACATATGTTGATGAAAACTTTGAAAAACATACCGAAACCTTTACAGGATTAATTGCTAGGGTTATTCAGCATGAATACGATCATATAGAAGGGATCTTGTTTACAGATAAACTATCCACCTTAAAAAAACGTTTAATAAAAGGAAAACTGGCCAACATTTCCAAAGGAAAAATTAGTGTGGATTACAGAATGCGTTTTCCTAACCAAAAAAAGAAACGATAATATTTGTTTTAATATAACAAACGTAGCATATTTGCGCTCCTTAAAAAGTAATTATGAGTTTAGAAAAAGTATTAGCCATTTCGGGAAAACCAGGATTGTATAAGTTAATTACACAAACACGTGGTGGATTTATTGCAGAATCTTTATTGGATAAAAAAAGACTATCTGTAAACATTCATCAAAACGTAAGCGTGTTAAGTGAAATCGCTATCTATACCTTAACCGAAGAAGTGCCTTTACGCGAGGTTTTTAAAAAGATTAAAGAAAAAGAAAACGGAAACCAAACACCAATCAATCATAAAGATAGTAAAGAGGCTTTGGAAGAATATTTCTTTGAAGTTTTGCCAGATTATGACGAAGATCGCGTGTATGCAAGCGATATCAAAAAAGTGGTGCAATGGTATAATTTACTTCATAAACACGATATGTTGGACTTTGAGGTAGATGAAACTGTTTCCAACGAAGAAGAATAATAAGCATATACCAATTTTAAATCACAATTAAAAATCTAGCCATCATGCTGGATTTTTTTTGTTTTTGCAAATCCAGTAAATCCCTTTAAATATTGTAATTTTATCAAAACATCACACATGAACTCCAGAGAAGACCAACTAAAAGCTTTCGATCGTTTATTGACCATCATGAACGAATTAAGGGAACAATGTCCTTGGGACCGGAAACAAACCATGCAAAGTTTAAGACACCTTACCATTGAAGAAACGTATGAGCTAGGGGATGCCATTCTGGACAACGATTTAAACGAAGTAAAAAAAGAACTTGGTGATGTCCTCTTGCATATAGTGTTTTACTCTAAAATAGGAAGTGAAACCAAGCATTTTGATATTGCAGATGTTTGTAACACTATTTGCGACAAATTAATTGACAGACATCCACATATATATAGTGATGTTGTGGTTGAAGATGAAGAGGACGTTAAGCGTAATTGGGAAAAATTAAAGCTGAAGGAAGGCAAAACCAGCGTATTGGAAGGAGTTCCAAAGAGTTTGCCTGCTCTGGTAAAGGCCAACAGAATTCAAGATAAAGTGGCTGGCGTAGGTTTTGATTGGGAACAGCCAAACCAAGTTTGGGAAAAAGTAGAGGAGGAGCTAAATGAATTTAAGCAGGAGGTCCAAAAAGGTGATAAAGAAGCCATGGAAAATGAATTTGGAGATGTGTTGTTTTCTATGGTAAATTATGCCAGGTTTTTAAAAATCAATCCTGAAAATGCTCTGGAACGAACCAATAAAAAATTTTCAAAACGGTTTCAATATCTAGAAGCGAAAGCAAAGACTTTAAAAAAAGATTTAAAAGACATGACCTTATCTGAAATGGATGTATTTTGGGAAGAAGCTAAAAAAAAGTAATAAATTTTAAATCTTGTAATCCAAAATAACATCCTGTGCGTATATATAGTAATTGAATGGCACTTTTATATCATAAGTAGTAGATTAATAGCTTAAATTCTTACCTTTTAAAGGTCATTCAAAAAAATAAGTAGGTTATTTTTTAGTTGGGAAAAAAATAACTGTTTAGTTAGTTTAGTTAGATTAAATCCTATTTGCCAAATAAGTTTTCTTATTTGAACAAATAGGATTTAATGTTTTTAGTTGCCTTATAGATTTAATATAATTCTTTGATTTTGCTCAATTTGGTTTTCCAAAGTGCTAAAGTGTCTTTGTGTTTTTGAATGTTGTCTATCACTTCCTTTACCAACGGATTGCTTTCATCAACATTAGTGAAAAACTGTAAATTGTTTTCCAACTGATTGATTTCGCTTTTCACTTCCTTGATCTTTTTGCTTATAAAAGAGCGTTCGTTATCCAAGTGTCTAGTGTCTTCAGCATTGTTTAAAACTTCCAGTTTGTTGTCGAATTTAATAAGTTCGGCTTCTGTCTTGTTTAGTTTTAAACTTTTAAAATAGCTATCCAAGGTTTTGTTTAGTTTTCCTTCAATATATCTTTTGCTGGAAGGAACATTGCCAATGGATTTCCATTTGTCTATATGCGTTTTTATGGTCTCCAAATCGGTTTCTTTGTTTCCGGAAAGTTCCAGGTTTTTTATCTCTTCCAGTAGTTTCACTTTAGCTTCATAAGCTTCAAACTCTTCTTTGTTGGCTTCGTTTTTGGCTGCATGTAGCTTATCGAAATAATGGTTGCAAGCTGTTTTAAATTGGTTCCAGATTTTATCGCTGTTTTTTCTGGGAACATGACCTATTTTTTTCCAGTCGCTTTGAATTTTCTTCATTAATGGAGTGGTAGCCTCAAAGTCGTCACTGTCTTTATTGTCTTCAGCGATTTTTATGAGATCTAATTTCTTCTGAAGGTTTTCGTACTGGTCTTTTTTAAGGTTTTTATAATAGGCGTTTTTCTTTTTGTTGAAATTTCTAACAGCTGTTTTAAAGGCAGCCCATGTGGCTTCGTTAACCTTGATGGGAACTTTTCCTGCACCAAAAAACTCGTTGCGTAAGGCTTCAACTTCCTTGATTTTTTTCTGCCATTCGTTATGTGTTTTTGCGCCTTTTTCTGCAAGAACTTTAATATTCTCTATAATGGCCTGTTTGGTCTCTAGGTTTTTTTCGTATTCCTTGTCCAGTTGTTCAAAGTACACCTGACGCTTGTCGTGAATTTTTTTTGTGGCAGCTTTAAAGCGTTTCCATATGTCTTCCCTATATTCTTTATCTACAGGACCAAGCTCTTCTTTCCACATTTTATGTAAAACTTGCAATTCCCTAAAGGCCCTATTTAAATCGTTGTCTTGAGCCAACTCTTCGGCACGCTCAATAATTTTTAGTTTTTGCTCCAGATTATGCTTAAAATCCAAATCCCTTAAATCGCGATTTAAATGAAGGAAATCGTAAAAAATTTCTACATGATGATGGTAACTGTTCCAAGCATTGTTGTATTTGTCTCTAGGGATTGGTCCAGCATTTCGCCACCTTTCCTGCAAATCTTTAAAATGTTTGTAGGTGGTGTTTATGTTTTCCTCAACGTTAATAAGGCCTTTAATCTCTTCAATAATCTCCAATCTTTCAGCTAAATTGTCCTTAAGGCTTTTTTCCAAACTTTTATAGTGTGCATTAAGTTTGGTTCGGTATTCTTTTATAGTGTCTTTGTATCTTTTTTGAATAGGGTTGGAGTAGAAAAAATCTATTTCGTTACCACCATCGTTTAAGAATTCTTCCTTTTTTTCTTCTAAAAGTGTGCTGAATTTTGATTTGAATTCACTTCTAATGTCTTCTACATGAGATTTTATAGCTTGAACCTTATGGGTTTTTACAAGCTGCTCCAATTCGTCTACAAGCTCTTCCAAAGACATTTTATCATAGTCCTTTTTAACTATGGAATGTCTATCTGCACTTCCTTCATCTTCAGCATCTTCAGCGTTGGATTCCTCTATTTCAGAAATTACCTTATCATCGTTTTCTGGGTCTTCGTGTTTGTCTGTAATTTCTTGTGTTGTTGTTTTAGAATCTTCCGGGTTTGCTGTTGAAACTGTTGATTCTTTCTTTCCGTCTGCTTCTTGCAGGTTATCTTGCTCTGACATTTTTGTAAAATGTTTGGTTCGTAAAAAAATACTCTAGCGTTAAAGATAATAACAACTGCAATATTTACAAAGGCTTCGTATATATTTTATGTAAATAACATTTAGCTGTTCCAGATTTCCCAAGCTTTATTGGCTTGAAAAATAAGCATCTGTAGACCGTTGATGGTAGTGGCTTTTTTTGCTTTTCCAAGTTGGAGAAATTTGGTCTGCTCGGGATTGTAAATTAAATCGTATAGAATGTGTTTGCTGCTTAAGGCTTGATATGGAATTTTGGGACAGTCATCTATGTTTGGATGTGTGCCTAAAGGCGTGCAGTTAATAACAATAAGATGGTTCTGTATATCGCTTTCACTTAACGATGTGTATGTGATTGGATGCGTATCTGAAGAATTTCTTGAAACAAAAGTATAAGCAATATCCAGTTTTTTTAAAGCAAAAGCTATGGCCTTGCTGGCTCCTCCAGTTCCTAAAATTAGGGCTTTTTGGTGATGAGGTTCCAAAACAGGTTCCAGTGTTTTTTTAAAGCCATACCAATCGGTATTGTACCCTTTTAATTTACCGTTTTTGCAGATTTTTATGGTGTTAACTGCGCCAATTTCCTGCGCTTCTTTATTTAAGGAGTCTAAAAAAGGGATGATGGCTTCTTTATATGGAATGGTCACGTTCAGTCCTTTTAAATCTGGATTGCTTTTTAAGATTTTTGGAAATTCCTGAATATTTTGGAGGTCAAAATTTTCGTAAGAAGCATTCAAT
The DNA here is from genome assembly GCF_963971605.1 of uncultured Xanthomarina sp. NCBI lineage: Bacteria > Pseudomonadati > Bacteroidota > Flavobacteriia > Flavobacteriales > Flavobacteriaceae > Xanthomarina > uncultured Xanthomarina sp. The sequence continues at coordinate 128,799 of NZ_CAXATZ010000002.1, read as the reverse complement.
AATGCCTCATTTTGAAATTTATTTTTAAAATACGTCTTGGAAAACGAGTAAGAAATGTTTTTTCCTATTAAGCCAAATCTATCCATTTGTTTTTCTGGTTTTCTTCCCATAAACCTCCAAAGCCAAAACTATAATAATTCCAAGGATGATGTAGCCTATGGCCATATACGTATTGTTATGGAGTTCTGGTATGTAACGTGTGTAATTTTCAATGATTTTATGTCCAGTTGTGTCTAGTATAAACTCTCCGTCCATATTGGTTTTAAAAATGGTTTTTTTCCAAGGCCAGACCACACCAAGCGAACCAATGATAAAACCTATAATGGTTGAAATAGTTATGCTTTTATAATGCTTTAAAATATAATTTAAAATATGAGAGAAAGTTACCAAACCAACTACAGACCCAATGGTGAAAACAGCCAAAACCTTCAACATTCTTAAGCGTTCCAAATTGTTTATAAAACTAAAATCGCCAGTTATTAATTCGGCAAAGGTATCGTAAAGTGCATTTACCGAGTCGACCAATAGTAAAACATAGTTGCCTAGAAGAATCAAAATAAAAGAACCTGAAAATCCTGGTAAGGTCATCCCAGACACACTGATAATGCCACAAAAGAAAACAAACAGTAGGTTATCGTTTTCTGTGGCAGGATCCAAAAAACTAATCCCAAGACCCAAAACAATCCCAATAACCAAAGATATATAGGTTTTATAATTCCAATCCTTAAAATCTTTGCTTATGTAATAAATAGAGCCTACAATCATTCCAAAAAACACACTCCAAACGTACAGTTCGTAATGGGTAATTAAATAGTCCAGTATTTTGGATACGCTAAAATAGCTAACAACCATTCCTAGGAAAAGTAAACTTAAAAAACGACCATTTATATATTGAAAGAAACTTTTAAACCTACCATTGATCAACAGTTTAAAAGCCTTGCCATTCACTTTTTGAAGGGAATATATAAATTCCTCATAAAAACCAGCCACAAAAGCCACAACGCCACCAGAGACTCCAGGTACTTTGTTGGCAGCTCCCATGCCTAATCCTTTTAAGATTAGAAATATCTTATCCTTAAATGTTCTGGTGCTCTGCATTTAAGCTTTTTTGTTTCCTATTTTTTCAAGAATAAAAATAGTTAAAAAACCTGCAACTATAAGTACAATGGCGGCAATTAATTGCGAACTTTCACCATTGTTGATGGAAGAATAGACAAATGGAGACACACTTTCTTCTGTAACAATTTTGTAAGATTCAAAATCATTTATTTGCTGTTGATACACTGATAAGGACCCTAAATTGGAAATATTGGAAAATGGAACAGCTTGGCCAGTGGTATCGTTTAAAACCATAATGGATTTTTTCCATGGCCATATTTTATTTAATGAGCCCACTATAAAGCCAGTTAATAAAGCCAAAGTGGTATTGTGATAGTGCTTAAAAAGCCATTTTAAAACACGGCTAAAACTTAAAAGTCCCACAACGGCTCCAACGCCAAAAATGGCAATACGTTTAAAATCCCAATCGTGTATGGCATCGCTTAAGGTCTTGTAAGCTCCCAAAATAACCAAAATAAAAGAGCCAGAAATTCCTGGTAAAATCATGGCACAAATGGCTATGGCTCCTGCCAAAAATAAAAACAGTGGATTGCTGTTGCTGGCCATGGATGGCAATGTGGTTACATAATAGGCCGCAAACGCACCAATAATAAGGGATATTATTGTGGCTAAACTCCATTTTTTTATTTGTTTGCCCACAAAGAAAATACTGGCAATGATTAGTCCAAAAAAGAAAGACCAAATTAAAACAGGATGTTCTTCAATAAGATATTTGGCCAGTCGCATAAAAGAGGCAAAACTGGTTAAAATACCAATTAACAAGGCTAAAATAAAATTACCGTTTAAGGCTTTCCAAAAAGTTTTAAATCCATCTTGCCTTAAGGTTTTAATTAGGGAAATATTCACATTGCTTATGGTGGAAATAAGCTCCTCATAGATGCCGGAAATTAAGGCAATGGTTCCTCCAGAAACTCCTGGAACGGCATCTGCAGCTCCCATGGCAACACCTTTTAAGGTTATAAGGAAATAGTCTTTAAAACGTCTTTGCATGCTTCAGTTATTAAAAGAGACCCAAAGGTATGTAAATAAAGTTAGACGTTTTTACTATTATTTGGATTTAAGCAAGTTTTTAATTTGTCTTTTTTTATAGACTTTAGGAAAGAGCTCTTCCAGTATAAATGCATACTCTACATTAAAGGACAGCCCGTTTTTTAAATGATATTCGCCTTTTTCGGTTTCATTTAAAGTGAAATATAATCCAGCCAACCTGTATTCAATTTCGGCATTCTCTGGATAAAATTCCGATGCTTGTAGAAAATTGTAAACAGCAGCTTCCGGTTCACCAAGTTTCAATAAAATATCGCCTCTTACCAACCAAGTTTCCAATTCGTAGTTACCCAGTTCCAAAGCTTTTTTGTAGCCTCTTTCGGCTTCTTCCAAAAGGTTTAACCTGAAATTTAATTGCGCATACAGTTTCCAATAGATTACATTTTCAGAATCGATATTGATTGCTTTATTGATGTAATAAAGTGATTTTTTGTAATTACCTTTTTTGTTGTAATATTTTGTAATGGCAATCCATCCTTTATCCAATAAAGGATCTTCTTTTACTGTTTTGGTATAATACTGAATGGCTAATTCGTCTTGATCCAATTTTTCGTAACAGTGACCAATTCTCAATAAGGCAAATGACGTTGCGTCATCCAGTTTCAATGTTAAGGAATAAGCCTCTAAGGCATCTTCATAGCGTTTTAGTTTTTCCAGCACTTTTCCTTTTTCCAAATAGGCTCCAACAAAGGTGTCATCGGAAATGATGGCAAACTCAAAGGCTGCCAAGGCTTTTTCGTGTTCTTTTAATGCGTAATATTGTTTTCCCAACTGATGCCAAGCCACTTCGCAATATGGGTTTTTATTCAAAAAGGTGTTAAGGTAGTCTATGGCTTCATCGTATTGGTCCAAGAACTCGAAGCAATAAATCATGTTGTACAGCGCAGAATAGTCCTCCATATCTTCTTCCATACATTTCATAAAGTAATATTTGGCATCTTCAAATTTATCCAGGAACAAGTATTCCATACCTATTAAGGAATAAATGTCCTGAACATCGTCTGTAAGTTCCAGGGCTTTTTTTAAGACATGAATGGCTTTTTTGTGATGGTCCTTTTTTGAAAGGATATTGGCTTTTTGGATATATATTTCCTCGTTGCGAGGTTCTAACTCATAAAGTTCGTTCAATAAGGTATCTGCTTCTTCCAGCTTGTCTTCAAAAACATAAATTTCAATTTTAAAAAGTTTTAAATTGGTGGAATCAGGATGCTGCTCCAATCCTAATTTAATGGCTTTTTTGGCTAGTGAAATTTTACCTTGTGTGAGGTAATGGTGAATGATATTCTCAAATTCTTCTGAATCGAAAAACAACACATGGTTTGTTTTTAACATCGATTCAAATTTCGTTAGAGGTAAATTATTGTTGTCGTTGGGACTAAACTCCATAAGCACATTTATATGGTTTATAGTACTTAAATGTAACGTACTAATTGATTTTTATGATAAAATTGCTTAAATGTTTTTAACAAAGTAATGAACACTTTTGCGAATAAGCTTGTTTTTTATTGATTTTCAGATAGTTGTTTAGCTGTGTTTTTCTTGAATTTTATCCAAAACCTTTAAAATAATCTGACAACCTTTGATGATTTCTTCTTTTGTAATGGTTAAAGGAGGTGTTATTCTAATGGCTTTAGGCTCAAAAAGTAACCAAAACAGGATGAGACCTTCGTCCTGACAGGCTAAAATAACTTGGTTTGTGATATCTGCTGAAGGTGTTATGGCTGCAAGCATTAAGCCTTTGCCACGTATGTCTAGAATAAGTGGATGCGCTAAATGTTTTCTAAATAACTGCTCCTTTTCAAGGGTTTGCGCCATTAAATCGCTTTTGGTGACTTCCTTTAAAGTTGCCAAGGCAGCAGCAGCTATTACAGGATGACCACCAAACGTGGTAATGTGTCCTAATTTAGGTTTATCTTGAAGTAAGTCCATTAATTTTCCAGATGCTGTAAAAGCACCAATAGGCATACCTCCACCTAAACCTTTTCCGGTAACCAAGATATCTGGGACACAATTGTAATGTTCAAAACCAAACAGTTTTCCAGTTCTACCAATTCCAGGTTGGATTTCATCTAAAATCAATAAGGCTCCAACTTTATCGCAACGTTCCCTTACTTTTTCTAAATAATGATTTTTAGGTTCTATAAATCCGGCACCACCTTGTATGGTTTCTAAAATAACTCCAGCTGTTTTTTTTGTGATTTTAGATAGGTCTTCTTCGTTGTTAAATTCCATAAAGGACACATCAGGCAAGAGAGGTCTAAAGGCTCTTTTGCGCTCTTCGTAACCCATAACACTCATGGAGCCCATGGTATTTCCATGATAAGCGTTTTTTGCTGAAACAATGCCACTTCTGCCTGTTGCTCTTTTGGCTAATTTTAAAGCACCTTCAATGGCTTCGGTACCAGAATTGGTTAAATAGGTTTTTTCTAAATTGTTAGGTAAATTTTTTGCCAAAAATTTGGCGAGTTCCACAGCTGGTTCCTGTATGTATTCACCATAAACCATAACATGCAAGTATTGGTCCAATTGCTCTTTAATGGCAGCAACCACTTTAGGATGTCCATGGCCTAAGGTACAAGCCGAAACACCTGCAACAAAATCCAGATAGGCCTTGTTGTTAACATCATAAATATAGGATCCTTTGGCATGAGAAACTTTCATGGCCAATGGATGTGGTGATGTTTGTGCTTGGTATTTTAAAAAATCTTCAGCCATAGTTAATTTTCAGATGCTTCCATTAAGGGTTTGGGTTTTTCTTTTTTTTGTTGCATGCTGTCCAAAATACGTTGAGGTAGGTGTCTAGATGCTTTAGAGCGTTTCTTTTTATTGTTCTTTTGTTTGTTTTTGACATCTTTACTTGCTTTGGGCTGCTCTGCTTTTTCGGCTTTTTCAATACGGCCAATCATGCTCTCGTCAAAAAACTCTTCCTGTGGCACATAATCTTCCAACCCCTTAATAACTGGTAAATTTAAAGGAGGATCGTCGCTAAACAAGTCTTCCACACTTTTAGGTCGTTCGTCCTCTCGCCAATCAAAACCTCTAAGCTTTCTGGCATTTTTTGGGAACTCAGATTCAGGATAGGTTTTAGCATCAATTTGATTGTAGCGGTTGTATTGCTCAATGTCTCCATCTGCAAAAAAGATGGAAATGCTTCCGGATTTAGCCTTGTCTATGCCAAAAAGTTCCTGCTCATCATTTCTGGCAAAAAAGATGGATTCAGCATTCTTAATAATGTCCACTTGCCTTAAATTGTTTTTTTCGTCAAACAGTCCTACCAGTCTTTTTCCTGAAATCTGATTGTAACTGTCTTCGCTTATGGTGTCTTTGCTTATTAAAAAGGCATCATAAAACACAATTAAGGAGTCTAGTTTTTCTGTTTTGGGATTCGATTTAATATGAATGGTATCTCCAGTCATTTGGTTTCCTAAATTCCAGATTATTGGTCTTCGTTTAACGGCAAAGGCATCTTTTGGGGACAGTCTGGATAGATTGATAAGCTGTGTCAAACCTGTTTGGTGGTCAATGTGTATGGAATCGGCTTTACCACTCATGTCAGATTTGTACATTTTAGTGTTTCTAAATGCTCTGGTAATTCTTTTGTCTGGTTTTCCTGTGACCATTAAAGTATCTGCATGCACATAAATGGAATCGTTTTGCTGCACTGAGATGGCCAAGGCTCTTTTGGTAATAAAAACAGAGTCTTTGTCCTTGTATACTTCGGCATAATGCCCTTTAATGATGCTTTTGTTAATGGTATCCGTTACTGTAATGTTGTTGGTTGCAGAAGCAAAGCTTCTAGTATTGTCAAAATACATGCTGTCGCCTTCAAAAACCCGATTATCGTATTCTATCTTGGTTTTTTTAACACCATAACCTTGTTTGTTTTCGGTATCATAAAACCCTTTTTCACAATAGGTTTTGCTATCATCGGTTACAATGGTCGAAGGTCCATATAAATAAGCATAACCACTTTCTGAATAAAAATCCAAATGTTTGGTGTTGATTTTATAGTCAGGATGTGTTAACACCACGTTGTTAACAAACTGGTATTTTTTAGCATCCATATAATAACGACCAATCTTACTGGTAATGGTGCCAGAAGAATCGCGAACCACTTGTCCACCTGTTTTATAGTAGGATTGTTGCTTGACACGATCAAAATACAACGTGTCTGTGGTAAGCGTGGAATTAGGTTCTGTAAGGACCACGTTTCCACTAGCAAAAGCCAATTTGGTTTTGCCACTGTACTCCACATACTTGGCTGTCATGTTAATGGTGTCTCCTTGAACCATTTTAACATTGCCATAAGCTTCAATAAAATCTTCGTTACTGTAAAGTAGTGCTTGGTCACAATACATATTTACACCTTCGTGAAGCACATGTATTTGTTGCGAATCGTCGCGAGTCATGACTTTTAAACCAGGAGCTTCTTCTTCCTTAAACTCCAGAAATCCAGAGTATTTAATCTCAATACGTTTTTGTTCTTGGGCAAAAGACATACCAAAGAATAAAAGGCATAAGAAAAAGCTAAGTAAGTTCTGACTTGGTTGTTGCAACATCTTAAATTTTGTCCAAAAATAATGATTAATATCTTCTGTTGTGTGGCATTAAGATATTTTTAATAGAAAAACCTATCAAGATAATTACTTGACAGGTTTTGTTTTATGGGATTCTCTGCCTGTTGGCAGACAAGTTCACTTTGTTCTGAAAGAGACATAAACTGTGCTCAGTGCAAGCAAGTTGTTACCTAAAAATAGTTTGTTTTCTATCTGGTCCTACAGAAACCACATAGATTGGTATTTCCAGTTCTTTTTCCAAAAAATCTATATAAGCGTTCAATTCTTTAGGGAATTGGGAGGCTTCTGTCATCTTGGTTAGATCTTCTTTCCACCCTTTAAATTCTGTATAGATAGGTTGGATGTTTTCTGGTTCAATATTATATGGTAAATGAGTGATGGTGTCGCCTTTATAGTTGTAAGCAGTACAGACCTTTAAAGTTTCAAAACCAGAAAGGACATCGCCTTTCATCATCATTAATTTAGTAACACCATTAACTTGGCAAGCGTATTTTAATGCAACCAAATCCAACCAGCCACAACGTCTTGGACGTCCAGTAACAGCTCCAAATTCGTTTCCTACTTTAGCCATTTTTAAACCTACCTCATCAAATAACTCTGTTGGAAATGGACCGGAGCCAACACGTGTTGTATATGCTTTAAAAATACCATACACGTCGCTAATTTGGTTAGGCGCCACGCCCAAACCTGTACAAGCTCCAGCAGCTGTTGTGTTGCTAGATGTAACAAATGGATAAGTACCAAAATCAATGTCCAATAAGGAGCCTTGAGCGCCTTCGGCTAGAATGGTTTTCCCAGCTTTTTGTGCTTGGTACAAATATTCCTCTGAGTCTATAAATTGCAAAGATTTTAAAACTTTTACAGCTTCAAAAAACTCCACTTCCATTTCCTCTAAATCGTACTGAAGATCTACATTGTAGAATTTTATCATGGCTTCGTGCTTATCTGCCAAAGCACGATATTTTTCTTTCCAATCTGATAATTCCAAATCACCTACACGAATTCCATTTCTTCCTGTTTTGTCCATATAGGTTGGGCCAATTCCCTTAAGGGTTGAACCAATTTTAGCTTTTCCTTTTGAGGCTTCACTGGCAGCATCCAACAATCTATGTGTTGGCAGAATTACATGTGCTTTTCTGGAAATAATGAGTTTCTTTTTATAATCGATATCAAATTGGTCCAATCCTTCCAATTCTTTGGCAAAGACCACTGGGTCTATCACCACGCCATTACCAATAACATTTATGGATTCTTTGTGGAAAATTCCTGAAGGAATGGTTCTTAAAACATGTTTTATGCCATCAAACTCAAGTGTGTGTCCTGCATTAGGGCCACCTTGAAAGCGAGCAATAATATTGTAATTGGAAGTAAGAACATCAACAATTTTTCCTTTGCCTTCGTCTCCCCATTGTAGTCCTAGTAGTAAATCTACTGCCATTTTAAAATAAGTTATTTAGTTGTTTTTCTGTTGCCGTAAAAGTAGAGTGAATGGTTTTTGATTTCTATATCAAAAACTTCTTCAATTGTTTTTTTTATGCTTTGTATTCTTGGATCGCAAAACTCAATCACTTCGCCTGTGTCTGTTAAGATCACGTGGTCGTGTTGTTTGTCGAAATAGGATTTTTCATAATGTGCCTGATTTTGACCAAACTGATGTTTTCTGACCAAGCCACATTCCAATAGCAATTCTATGGTATTGTAAAGCGTGGCGCGAGAGACGCGATATTTTTTGTTTTTCATACTAAGGTATAAAGACTCAATATCAAAATGCTCTTCGCTATTGTAGATTTCTTGTAAAATGGCATAACGCTCAGGTGTTTTACGATGGCTTTTTTCTTCCAAAAAAGCTGTAAACACGTTTTTTACAATTTCCTGATTTTTTGTATCTGTTTTTAAGCTCATAATCTGTGGCAAATTTACATTAATTTTTAAACTCTGGAGACTTTATCGATACCATTAATTTTTTTCAGGTTCTCCATAAGCTTTTTTAATAAGGTATTGTTTTTGACAATCACATTTATTTTACCAGAAAAAATACCATCATCACTTTGAAAACTCAGGCTTTTCATGTTCACGTGCATGTTTGAGGAAATAATTTTTGTGATTTCGTTTACCAAGCCCAAATTATCAATGCCTGAAAGGATGATTTGAGCTGCAAACTCTTGTTGCGATGAATCAACCCATTTGGCAGTCATGATTCTGTATGCATAATTGGACTGTAAGCTTACAGCATTTGGGCAGTTTTTTTTATGTACTTTCAAACCATCATTAATGGTTAAAAAGCCAAAAACAGGATCACCAGGAATTGGGTTGCAGCAGTTGGCAAATTTATAATCCAATTTCTCTTCTTCTTTGCCAAATACCAATAAATCGTATTTGGAGGTTATCTCATCTTTATCCAGCTCTTCTTTGGTAAGGGTTGGTTTCCTGGAGATTTTATTCTTAATATAGCTCATGAACGCATTGCTTCTGGATGAAGCAAATTCTTTAAGCATGGTGTTGTCTATGGTTCCTATGCCAACTCTATAAAATAAATCCAGGCTGGTTTTAAGTTTAAAGTAATTTACCAACTCATTAACCGATTTTTCGTTCAAAACAATTTTTAATTGTTTCAATTTTCTTCGAAGAATCTCTTTGCCGTCTTCGGCAATTATTTTTTTGTCTTCCTTTAAAGCAGATTTAATTTTGCTTCTAGCTTTGGCAGTGGTGGCATAATCCAACCAGTTGGAATTGGGTTTGGCCGTTTCTGATGTTAAAATGTCTACACGATCCCCACTTTTCAATTCGTGACTTAAAGGAACCAATTTTCCGTTTACTTTGGCACCACGTGTCTTCATACCAACTTCGGTATGGATGCTAAAGGCAAAATCCAATGGAGAAGCTCCTTTTGGCAAGGATTTTAGTTCGCCTTTAGGAGTAAAAACAAATATTTCTTTGGAATAGAGGTTAAGTTTAAACTGCTCCACAAAATCCACAGCGTTGGTTTCATGGTTTTCCAAAGCTTCCTGTAGTTTGGCAATCCAACTGTCCAAACTGTCGTCTTTTTCATTTCCTTCTTTGTATTTATAGTGTGCAGCAAAACCTTTTTCGGCAATTTCGTTCATTCGTTCACTTCTTATCTGCACTTCAACCCATCGTCCCTTTGGCCCCACAACAGTAATGTGTAAGGCTTCATAACCAGTAGATTTGGGGGAGGAAATCCAATCTCGAAGTCTGGTGGGATTGGGCCTAAAATGGTCTGTTACTATGGAATAAATTTTCCACGCCAGGAATTTTTCGTTTTCAGGTTCGCTTTTATAAATAATCCTAACAGCAAACTTATCATAAACTTCATCAAAAGAAACACCTTGGTTCTGCATTTTCCTTCTAATGGAAAAAATGGATTTTGGTCTACCTTTTATGTCATATTCCAACTGCTCTTTGTCCAAAGAGGTTTTAATAACATTTGTAAACTCATTAATATAGGCGTCTTGTTCTTCTTTGCTTTCTTTAATTTTTGTTAAAATATCCTTGTAAACTTCGGGTTCTGTATATTTTAAACCTAAATCTTCCAATTCGGTTTTAATGTTGTAAAGTCCAATTCTATGAGCCAAAGGCGCGTAGATGTATAATGTTTCCGATGCAATCTTCACCTGTTTGTCTGAACGCATGGATTCCATGGTCTGCATGTTATGGAGCCTGTCGGCAATTTTTATGATTATTACCCTCACATCATCATTAAGGGTAAGCAACATGCGCCTGAAATTTTCAGCTTGAAGGGACACGTCCATTTCGGTGTCCAAAGATGAGATTTTGGTTAAACCATCAACTATTTTTGCAACGGTTTCCCCAAACAATTGTTCAATGTCTGCAATGGTATAATCATCGTTATCCTCTACCACATCATGTAAAAGCGCAGCAGCAATGGATGTGGCATCCATGCCAATTTCCTGTGCCACAATTTTGGCAACAGCAATAGGATGGAAGATATAAGCTTCGCCAGATTTCCTGCGTTGGTCTTTGTGTGCATCTACAGCTACGTCAAAGGCTTTTCTGATAAGTTTTTTATCGTCGCCTGAAAGTGTTCTGTAACTCACACGAAGCAATTCTTTGTAAGCTTGTGTAATGGCAGCATTTTCCTGTTCTAGCTCTAATTCTGTCATAGACTTAAAAATAGTATAATCAAAGCGAATTTACAACCCTTTTGCTTTTTGCAACTGAAGGAATGGTAAGATTCTAAATCTGTGTGAATTTTTATATAAATATAAGATGTTTCACGTTTTTTATTTCATAAAAACAAGAAAAGTTTCATGAATTGAAATTTAAGCCTTTAATTTTAAATTTTTAATTCTTTCCAATAAGGTAGGATGCGAATAGTGCACAAAAACATAGGCTTTATGTGGTGTTAAATTGCTCAAGCTGTTTTTAGAGAGTTTTTTTAAAGAGCTTATTAAAGGCTGGGCTTTATAGGTTTTTTTGGCGTAATTGTCTGCTTGGTATTCAAAGGTTCTGGAAATCCAATTCATGATTAAACTGGTGACTTCTGAAATAGGCGCATACAATAACCCAAAAGCAATAAGCCCAATATGAAAACTGGGGATGTCTACTCCCAAAGCATGTGAGAGCAATGGATTTGATATGAAAATAGACAAGATATAAAGAGTTAATCCCGTTAGTATAATAGAAGCTGTTAAGTTGAAAATGATGTGTTTTTTCTTGTAATGACCAACTTCATGGGCAAGTACAGCCACAATTTCCTCGTCTTCCAAATCGTTTATTAAGGTATCAAAAAGGGTAACACGTTTTTCACTGCCAAAACCTGAGAAATAGGCGTTGGCCTTGGTGCTTCGTTTGGAACCATCTATGACAAAAATTTTATCTAATTTAAAACCCACGGAATTGGCATAGTTTGAAATTTTGTCTCGCAATCCACCAGCATCCAAAGGGGTTTGTTTGTTAAATAATGGTACAATCAGCTTGGCGTAGAACATGTTCATAATGATGGTAAAAACAGTTGTTAAAGCCCAAGCATAAAGCCAGAAATTGTCGCCAGAGAACTGATAAAACCAAATAATAAGTGCCAATATACCTCCACCTAAAAAAACCATCATAAGCCAGCCTTTAATTTTATCCATCAAAAAGGTTTTTTTAGTGGTTTTATTAAAACCAAAACGCTCTTCTATAACAAAAGTCCTATAGTAAGAAAATGGCGTGGAGAGGATATCGCTTCCAATCATTATTATGCCGAAGAATATAAGCGCAATTATAATTGGGCTTTCAGAATAGCTTCTTGCAATGTTGTCCACATATTCAAACCCATCAAGAAATAGGAAAACAAGTGTTAATACTAATGAAAACGTAGAAGTTAAGAGTCCGAATCTGTAATTGGTCTTTTTATAGGCTTGAGATTTTTTGTATTCAGTTTCATCATACACATCTTGAAGCTCATGGGGAATAGGGTCATTAAAATGCTTGGCGTTTAAAGCGTCCAGGACTTTGTCAATAATAAAATTTACTATTAATATGGCTAGGATAACATAGAATAAAGTTGTAGCTGTCATAAAAAAAAATAAAAATTCAAATATTTAAAGTACTTAATTCGAAATTATAAAGTGGCTAGGTTGGAATTTAGATTTTGTGATTTGTTTATAGCGAATTTTCATAGAAAATTTCGTTGTCTTTTGGCTTCAAAAATAAGGATTCCGGCTGCAACCGATACATTCATGGAATCAATTTCACCTTGCATGGGAATAATGATGTTTTGGTTGGAATGTGCTAACCATTCATCACTAAGACCACAGGCTTCTGTACCAACAACCAAAGCAGTGGCTTTAGTGAAATCTTGCGTGTGGTAATCTTGACTGGCCTGTAAGGCCGCACAATATATGGATACATTGTTTTCTTTTAAAAACTGAATGATTTCTAATGTTGTACCCGTGGCAATGTTATTTGTGAAAACACAACCAACACTGGAACGTATAATGTTTGGGTTGTATAAATCGGTTTTAGGATTTGCAATAATTACAGCATCTACATTGGCTGCATCGGCAGTACGTAACAGGGCTCCAATGTTTCCTGGTTTTTCAGGAGCTTCGGCCACTAAAATTAATGGGTTTTTAGTTTTAAAGTTTAAATGTTTTAGAGTACATACTTTAGTTTTTGCTATGGCAATAACACCTTCGGTTGTTGCTCTGTGCGCCAATTTTTGGTATACCTCTTTAGAAATTTCAATAATGTTTTTAGGTGTTGCATTGAACCGGTTAAGCTGAGATTCTGGAAATAAAGCTGGATAGAATAACAAAGTGTCTATAACATATCCTCCTTTTATTGCTAACCCAATTTCGCGAACCCCTTCAATTAAAAACAAACCAGATTTTTTACGTTCCCTGGATTTTTCTTTAAGCTGAATAAGGTTTTTTATATAGCTGTTCTGGGTGCTGGTTATTTCTTTCATAATTATATCTATGTCAAAAATATATTTGTTATTGGTTCTTGTATTTGTCCCAATAGCGTTTAGCCAATTCTGTTTGGTGGGTTTCTAAACTGATATCGCGTCCTTGAATATAGGCTTTCAATAATACATTGGTACGCATATCCAAAGCATCACCTTCACTAATAAACAAGGTAGCATCCTTTCCAGGCTCCAAAGTTCCACAGAAACTATCTATGCCTAGAATTTTTGCTGTGTTAGATGAAATTAGCATTAACGCCTCTTCCTTACTTAAACCATAAGCCACACAGGTTCCGGCATAAAACGGAAGGTTGCGTGTGTTCATGCGTTCCATCCTTCCATTTGCCTGTAAGGCAACCAATACCCCTTGGTCCACCAATAATTTGGCAGATTTAAAAGGAAGATCGTAGTCATCGTCGTCACTTTCAGGTCTGCTATGGACACGGTTTAAAATAACGGGAATGTTATTCTGTTTTAATAAATCACCTACTTTGTATGCTTGGTAACCACCAACAATAACCATTTTTACGTTGTTTTTTTTAGAAAAATCAATGGCATCTATAATGCCTTTTTCATCATCCACATGAACATAAAGCTTTTGTGAGCCCTCAAGAATTCCAGATAAACCTTCGTATTGTAAGTTTTTAATAGGTTTGTCTCCAGAGAGGTATGCTCTAGAAGACGCAAAAAAGGTATTTAATTTGTTTAATTCTTCCTGGTAATTTTTGTTTGGTTTTAATACGGCAGGTTCGCCTAGCCACCAGCGTCCTTTTGAGAAGGCGTTGGGCCAGTTTAAGTGAACACCATCATCTACTTTAATGGCTGCATCTTCCCAATTCCAGGCATCAAACTGAACAATAGATGAGGTTCCTGAAATACGACTTCCCTGTGGTACAATCTGTGCCATTAAAACACCATTGGGCCTCATGGATTCTACAATCTTGGACTCTGCGTTATAGGCAATTAAACTACGAATATTGGGATTCATGAATCCAATTTCATCGCTGTCCTGGGTTGCACGTACAGCATCTATCTCCACTAATCCTAAAGTTGAATTTGGAGCAATAAAGCCCGGATATACGTGTTTTCCTTGGGCATTAATAATCTCCATACCATCTGTATTTGTGCTTCCATTATTGGCGCTTACCGATTGAATTTTTCCATTTGTAAATGTAATGATACTATTTTCAATAAGCTCACCGTTACCAATATGAGCAGTTGCACCAATTATAGCAATTCCCATTGTTTGTTTTGGAGCTGGAGTTTGTTGGGCCTGAAGTAGTTGGCTTGTTACTAAAAAACAGGCAATAAGTATATGTAGTTTTGTTGTATTCATTTTTTTTAGTTTTTAGTTAACAGTATCGCAATGAAATGTTTCGTCTTCTTTCTTTTCAATGGAACGTGTTTTTGATCCTTTGTTTTTTGCTTGTAACATCATTGTTATTAACTCGTTTTTCTCTTTTTTCATAGCTTTTCTCATCTGTTCGTCCCTATTTATATCAAAATATACGATACCATCAATAATGGTTTTTTCTGCCTTGGCATAAATAGATAAGGGATGGTCCGTCCATAAAACAAGATCGGCATCTTTTCCTGTCTTAATACTTCCTACACGATGGTCAATATGTAAGAGTTTTGCTGGATTTAGAGTTACAAATTTCCAAGCGTCTTCTTCGCTTACATTTCCATATTTTACCGATTTAGCAGCTTCTTGATTTAATCGTCTGGACATTTCGGCATCGTCACTATTAATGGCGGTTACAACACCTTGACTGTGCATAATGGCTGCATTTTGAGGAATGGCGTCGTTAACCTCGTATTTGTAGGCCCACCAATCGCTAAATGTTGAGCCACCAACCCCATGTGCTTTCATTTTATCGGCTACTTTATAACCTTCTAAAATATGTGTGAAGGTATTGATGTTAAAATTGAATTTCTCTGCAACCTTCATGAGCATGTTGATTTCGCTTTGAACATAGGAATGGCAGGTAACATAGCGTTCTTGATTTAAAATTTCAACTAAAACCTCCATTTCCAAATCTTTACGGTATGGTTTGCCACTTTTCTTTTTAGCTTCATAGGCTTTAGCTTGGGAAAAATAATCGATATATATTTGTTCCACTCCCATTCGCGTTTGCGGGAAACGTGTTTTTGCAAAACTTCCCCAATTGGACTGTTTTACATTTTCGCCCAAGGCAAACTTGATAAATTTTGGGGGATTTTTATATAATAAATTATCTGCCGATTCGCCCCATTTTAATTTTATTATTGCAGAACGCCCACCAATAGGATTGGCAGATCCATGTAGAATTTGAATGGAAGTTACACCACCTGCCAAGTTTCTGTAAATATCCACATCTTCGGGATCGATAACGTCTTCAATACTCACTTCTGCTGTAGAGTTTTGACCCGCTTCATTTACTGCAGCAGTGGCTATATGAGAATGTTCATCTATTATGCCAGTTGTTAAATGTTTGCCTGTGGCATCTATAACTTTAGCATTTCCAGAATTTAAGTTTTTCCCAATTTTAGCAATTTTACCGTCTTTTATTAAGACATCGGTTTCTTTTAATATGCCTTCAGTTTCATTGGTCCAAACAGTTGCATTTTTAAATAGGAGAGTTTCCTGTTTTGGCAATTCAGAAAAGCCATAGGCTTCATTGGGATAGGTAATTGGGTAAATTTTTACCTCATTGTTTAAGCTATCTCTGTCTTTTTTCAAGGACTCTTTTTCATTTTTTAAGTGTGCTTCGTCTTTAATCTTTATCGCATAAAACCTGGTTTCACTACCATTTGGTAGTATGGCCAGACCATTAAAATTTTCAGTGGAAAGCACTTTTGAGTTTAATCGAATAAAATCTTGCTTGGTGGAATCTGCCTTTGAAATAATTAAATTCATCCAATCACCATTCATTGTAATTTCTGATTTTAGCTTTGTTGAATCTATAGTGACTTTTGATTTTGGCTTGTCTATTTTCCCTGAAATGGAAACGTGATATTTTTGTCCTGCTATGTTAAAATTATAAGCACCGCGAATATCTGTTGCCAGCATGGGTGTTATTTCATGTCTATCGCCTATTACCCAGTTTTCATATAATGTGGTTTCTTTATCAAAAACATCTCCTGAGGTTATTAAAAAGTTTGCTAAATAACCAGCTTTTAATTTACCTAGACTATTTTCCTTTCCTAATGTTTTTGCAGGAACAGTGGTTAATGCTTCTAGAGCGGCTTGTTTGTCGTAGCCATATTCTATAGCTTTGAGCAAGTGGTCTTTAAATTCTTTTGGAGACTCTAAATTATGTGTGGTTAGAGCGAAAGGAATTTCGTTCTCGTGCATCACCTTCGGATTTGAAGGTCTTTGGTTCCATTCCCTCAGGTCCGATAAATCGATATTTTGCGAAAGAAAAGGGTCCTCTACGTTAAAGGCATCGGGAAAGTTTAGAGGTACAATAAACGTTGCATTTGTGGCTTTAATTTCCTTGATCATCTCATATTCGTCTCCACCGGCTACCATAACATATTGGGTGTTAAATTCATCTCCAACCTTATCAAAACGCAGAGCATTCATTTTACTGCCAGCATCCAAAAATTGCACTAAGGATTTATTGTTGTTAAATGCCTCTAAGGAAAGGTCTGTATCTTCAGATTGGCCATTTGCATACCATGTGGCATCGTAATTCACCTGTTTTAATAAAGCTATGGTTCCCATTAAGGAGGTTGGATAGGCTTGATTGGACGTAACACTTTTTTTGGTAGAATAATACTGTCCAGAACGATTGTCTAAAATCCTGGAGGCATCACTTGAATTTGGTGCCAAAGCAATTAAACTTCCCGTACCTTGAATGATTCCATCTGGAACATGCGTGTTTACAATGCCAAATCCTGCTTTTCTTAATTCAGTTGCCGCATTAGAATCAAATTTAAAATGTGCTATGGCATTTTGTTCAGGCATAATATGGTCGTTCCAATAATAGCCTTCACGTGAAGCATCGTATTGTGGAGAGTTCGATTTATTAGCTTTTTTAGGTTTTTCAATTCCAAAATCAGAATAGATTTCTATAAAGGAAGGATAAATGGTTTTTCCGGTGAGGTCATGAATAACCGTGTTATTAGGAATGTCTACATTTGTCCCAGAAGCAACAATCTTGGTATCTTTTATTAATAAGGTTGCATTTTGAATAACTTCAGAGGGTGTTACATAAATAGTGGCATGGGTGAAAGCAACATAGTTAGAATTTTCATTCTTCACACCATCGTTTTTTGGAAAATGCTTTTGTGCCGAAACAACTAAACTGCACAAAACAAAAACGGGAATTAAATATTTTTTAATCATATCTGTTGGTTAGGGATTTTAAAAGCTAAATATATAGTTAAATGGTTATGGTTAAAACTGAAATAGGATTTTTAACATTTGTGTTTTTTATTTAGAAACATTTATTAAAAGGATAAGAATAACAAAGCCTTTTCTCATAGGATGAACGTTTCTTTAAGATTAAAAAAATATAAACCATTACAGTGCTTCATTATTAAAATAATTCACTATTAAAGCCACGACATAACTGTAGCTTTTCATGCCATCTACTTGGTTGTTGGCAATTAAATAACTGTTGTACGTGCTTTTAAACAAGGGTTCTGCTGGATTTTGATGATTGTCCCAAAAATCCTGAACTTCCTGATAATTTTTTAAAATACCTTTGTTTATGGTTTTTAAGGTTTTAAAATATAACTTGTTGTCACGTTTGTAGATTTCCAACAAACAATGTTTCAATAAAAAGGTGTAGCCACTGTAATTAAAATACGTATCCTTATGGTTAATAGCTGCCAAACCACCTATAAAATTAGCTTCGTTTTCCTTTGCATAACCTAATTGATGTGCCACTTCATGAGAAGCAACCACTGGAAACCTATAAGGAACAATTAATCCGTTTATCTGGGCCTCGTTGGTTAACGGATTTAAATAGCCACTAAATCCCATATATGTTAAGGGCAAGCTAAACAATGATTTTTTTAAACTTTTAGGATGATATTCCAAATGTGGAAATTCTTTCTGTAAAGCTTCAAAACCTTCAGGGACCATCTTTAAAATGTTATTTTTGCTGTATGGAAGATCTATTTTTAAGGAATCGTTTTTAGCTAATTGCCCATGTAGGGCATTCGATTTTTCAATAAGCATTTGAGTAACAGAAAGAAGTTGCTCAGTTGAATAATCTGCTTCCAGCCCCAAACTTTCGTGTAGAGGCAACCTGTGGTAATTCATGGCCCAAAATATATGAAACGCCAGGTAAATGATGGAGATGGCTGCAAATACCTCTATCAACCAATATTTGGTGTCCTTAACAATCCGTCTTCGGTTTGCAACAAGCCACTTTATTATATAAATGATGGCAAAACCATAAAACACATCTCCAAAGGAAAACGGAATCCAGCCTAAAGTAAACCGGAACAAGCTAGAAATA
Organism: uncultured Xanthomarina sp.; assembly: GCF_963971605.1. Lineage (NCBI taxonomy): Bacteria > Pseudomonadati > Bacteroidota > Flavobacteriia > Flavobacteriales > Flavobacteriaceae > Xanthomarina > uncultured Xanthomarina sp. The sequence goes on along the minus strand of NZ_CAXATZ010000002.1, from coordinate 110,170 downwards.
ACAGGGTATATGCCCAAACTGTAATAAGTTTCAACCACTTCAGGGAATTGCTTTAGGAGTTTCACTATTAGGAACAATGGAACTATGGAAAAGGCTATGTATGGTTTTGGGTTCTTGAACATCTTTCAAAAATAATCAAATGTTTTAATACTCTATAAGATATAAGTACCTTTGTATAACTTTTAAAATATACATATGAATTCAGAAATTAGAAACCTGGAACCAAAACAACTTTGGAATAAATTTGCCGATTTAAACGCTGTGCCTAGAGCCTCTAAAAAAGAAGCGCAAGTGATTGCGTTTATGAAAGATTTTGGTAAAAAGCTGAACTTGGAAACCATAGAGGATGAGGTAGGGAACGTGATTATAAAAAAACCTGCCACACCAGGAATGGAAGATCGGGAAACGATTGTTATGCAATCTCATTTGGATATGGTGCACCAAAAAAATGCTGATACTCATTTTGATTTTGAAACACAAGGAATCGAGATGTATGTAGATGGCGATTGGGTTCGTGCAAAAGGCACAACCCTTGGTGCAGACAATGGATTGGGCGTTGCAACCATTATGGCTATTTTGGAAAGTACAGATATTCCTCATCCAGCCATTGAAGCGTTGTTTACCATAGACGAAGAAACAGGCATGACAGGAGCTATGGGTTTAAAAGGGGGTTTGCTTGAAGGCAAAATACTTTTGAATTTAGATACAGAAGAAGATGATGAAATAGGAGTTGGATGTGCAGGAGGAGTAGATGTAACAGCAACCAGATCCTATAAGGAAGAAGAAACACCAGAATTTAAAATAGGGTTTTCTGTAACAGTAAAAGGCTTGCAAGGAGGACATTCAGGAATGCAAATCCATGAAGGGTTGGGTAATGCCAATAAAATCCTAAACCGTTTGTTGTTTGACGGTTTCGAGAATTTTGGCTTGCGTATCTCTGAAATAGATGGAGGTAGTTTAAGAAACGCCATTCCTAGAGAAAGCAAAGCTTTTGTGGCCATTCATGAAGAGGCTTTTAAAGCTGAAATGGCAGAGCTTGCCAACGAGATTAAAGCAGAGCTTAAAACCATGGAACCAGATATGGAAATTGTGATTTCTAACATTGAAACACCAAAAAAAGTTATGGATTTGGGAGTTCAAGAAGGTCTAACCAGAGCTTTGTATGCTGCACTGAATGGCGTATATAGAATGAGTGCAGATATTCCAGATTTGGTAGAAACATCCAATAATATTGCTAGGGTTATTGTAAAAGACGGACAGGTTAAAATAGCCTGTTTAACACGTTCATCTGTTGAAAGTTCTAAATGGGACTTAGCCAATATGCTTCGTGCCACGTTTGAATTAACTGGTTGCGAAGTTGAATTTTCTGGAGATTATCCTGGTTGGAAACCTAATATGGATTCGGCTATTTTAAAAGTGTTGGACAATTTATATGAAAAAATGAATGGACAAAAAGCACATGTGGCTGCTTGTCATGCTGGATTGGAGTGTGGTATTCTTGGACAGAATTATCCAGAGATGGACATGATTAGTTTTGGGCCAAACATTAAAGGTGCACATTCTCCAGACGAAAGAGCGCAAATATCTTCAGCTCAAAAATACTGGAAGTTTGTGTTAGAAATTTTGAAGCAGATTCCTAAAAAACAAAACTAGATACCCGCAAACAATAAACCACAATTCCACAAATACATATTATTTGTGGAATTGTGGTTTATTTATTTTTTGTTAAAAATTTAAGCTTATAAGCTATTATTCAGCTAATCCAACAATTTCAAGATCGAAAACCAAGTTACTGTTTGGAGGAATTGGTCCCATACCATTTGCTCCATAACCAAGATAACTAGGAATAAATACACGTGCTTTATCGCCTACATTCATATTAAGCATTGCTTCTCTAAATCCTGGAACCAGACTTGCAGTTTCGTTATAAATCATAGGGAACGGTTTGTAGCCTCCTTGGGCATCACGTTGTTCGCTATACACATTGTTTTCTTTGGCAACTTCTGCCCAAGAGGTGTCGAATAAGCGGCCATCTTCAAAATAACCAGCATAGTTAACCAAAACTTTTTGTGCCGAAGTAGGTTTAACGGCAGCTTCGTCTTGCTTGGTGAAAATCATGACCACTCCAGTATCTAACTTTTTAACTGTGCCACCCAAATCAGCATTTTTTGTTATAAAGTTATCTGCAGCAGCTTTGGCATTTTCTTTAAGTTTTTGGTTTTCTTCTTCTTTTAGTTGTTTTTGTCTTTCTTCAACTTTAGGCAACTCATCAGTATAAACTTTGGCTGCATCAAATGATTCAGCTTCTTGTCCTTTTCTAATAATGTTAATGGTTTCAATAACAACAGGATCCACCGGTTTGTTGTTCCCTTGACTAACAGCTACATTGGAAATACTGTCCTGTACATCCAAACCAATAACCAATTCGCCAAAAACGGCATGTCTGTTATCTAAATTTGGGGTAGGCACTTCAGTGATAAAAAACTGACTTCCATTGGTTGCTGGTCCCGAGTTGGCCATGGATAAAACACCTGGTTTATCGTGTTTTAAATCAGGATGGAATTCATCTAAAAAACGGTAGCCTGGATTACCAGCACCAGAGCCTGTTGGGTCGCCTCCTTGGATCATAAATTTGTCTATAACCCTGTGGAAAGTTGTCCCATCATAATATCTTTTTCCTTTTAAGGAATCAGGAAGCTTAGGGTGTGTGCCATCTACCAAAGCCACAAAATTAGCCACTGTTACAGGGACTTCCTTGTAATGTAACTTAGCGACCATAATCCCTTTGTTGGTAACGAATTCAGCATAAAGGCCATCTTCCAAATCTGGGTATTTTTGCTGTTCGCAAGAGGTAAAACTTACCAAAAGTGCAAGAAATAAAATTTTCATAGTATGTTTTAAAATGTTCATGAGTAATTAATTTTTCTGTTGTAAAAATAGTGTTTTTTGGAAATTATCTTTGAGGTTATTTATCTATAATGGAGTTTACTGAGACTTCACATTTAATAGGCACATTGATGCCAATTTTATTTTCATCTCCATAATATCCATAAGCTTTTTGCGATGGAAACATGAATGTTACGGTTTCCCCAGATTTCATAAGTTTTAATCCTTCCCTAAGACCAGAAAACAATTCTTGCTTATCCATAACATAAGTTTGGGGCTTTAGGTCTTCTTTGGAATAAATAATGTCGTCTGTTAATGTTTTAATGTTGTAATTAAAAGTAACAATATCCCCAAAATCTGGAGACATTAGGCTGTCGGCTTGTTTGACATTGTAATAATACCAAAACCCGTTTTCTGAAGCAATGTATTCCTGTTCAGGATTTTCTGACATGATTTTTTTAATATAGGCTTGCTCGCGTTCATTTAATTTAATGTTTCTCTCCACAGATGCATCAATAAAAGATCCGGATTTGGAAGATACAGGTCTTCTTGCTTCAGGCGATTTACAGGCCACAAAAAGCAAAGCACATATTAATAAGGCAATTATTCTACTCATTGTTTAGGGCGTTTTTATAGCTTGGTAAGATACTAATAAAATTTTCAACTGTAGATTTTAAATCCAAATTGCTTTTTCCTCCGGCAGCATTGGTGTGTCCACCACCTTCAAAATGAGCTCTGGAAAATTCGTTGACCGAAAAACTTCCTTTAGAGCGTAACGAGATTTTTATAATGTTATTTTGCGTGTCTTCAATAAAAATAGCTGCAAATATGATGTTGTTCAGGGAAAGGCCATAATTAACAAAACCTTCTGTGTCTCCTTTCTTGAAATTATATTCGTTTAACTCGTCTTGAGACAAGGTAATGTAAGCTGTTCTGAATTCCGGTAAGACCTTTAGGTTGCTTAACGCACGTCCTAAAAGCTGTAGGCGTTCGTAACTGTTATTGTCGAATATTTGATTGTAAATCTCGGAATGATTGGCGCCTTTATCTATTAAATATCCCGCAACCTCATGGGTTTTACTTGTTGTGGATGGAAACCTAAAAGAGCCTGTGTCTGTTAATATGCCAGCGTACAAACAGCTTGCAATGGCTTCGTTTATAAGGTTTTTGTCCCCAAGCATATCTATGAAATTGTAAACCATCTCGCAAGTAGAGCTCATACTAACATCAGAATAGCTGTAAACAGCATAATTTTCTGGTTGTTGATGATGGTCTATCATGATTTTAATGGCGTCACTAGCGCTTAAAGCGTCTTCCATGTCGCCAGTTCTATTTAGGGCATTAAAATCCAAAGTAAAAATAATATCTGCTTTGGCAATAAGCATGTCGCTTGGTTCTTTTTGCGAATCGTATTTTAAAATTTTAGGTTCTTCAGGCATCCATTTTAAAAAATCAGGATAATCGTTTGGAGCAATAACCGTTGCCTGGTGCTTGTGTTTTAAAAGATAATGGTATAAACCAAGTGTAGAGCCAATGGCGTCTCCATCTGGGTTTTTATGAGGTACAATAACAATTTGTTTGGGAGTTGCTAAAAGCTGTTTTATGTTTTTTATATCGTCTTTTTTCATAGGCAACGAAGATACAATTTTTTAATATTGGTTTTTGTGGTTTTTATAATGAAATACCTTACTTTTGCACCCAAATTAAAAAAAAATTAAATGGCAACTAACAGAACATTTACAATGCTTAAGCCAGATGCAGTTGAAAAAGGACACATTGGCGCAATCTTAGAAAAAATAAATGCTTCAGGTTTTAGAATCGTAGCAATGAAATTAACACAAATGACAAAAGCAGATGCAGAAGCGTTTTATGCAATTCACAGTGAAAGACCATTCTTTGGTGAGTTGGTAGAATACATGACTCGTGGTCCTATTGTGGCTGCTATTTTGGAAAAAGAAAATGCAGTTGAAGATTTTAGAACATTGATTGGTGCTACAAATCCTGCAGATGCTGCCGAAGGAACCATAAGAAAACTTTATGCTGCTTCTATTGGTGAAAATGCCGTTCATGGAAGTGATAGTGATGAAAATGCTGCCATTGAAGGTGCTTTTCATTTTTCTGGAAGAGAAATGTTTTAAGTAAAACAATCCCAATACATTATAAAAAAGCCTGAAAATTCAATATTTCAGGCTTTTTTATTTTAAATTCGTCCAACCTAAATATTAACTAATGAAAAAAACTATCATCCTTTTGCTTGGTTTTCTGTTGTTTAGCCCTATGGCTTTTTCACAACAAATGCTAAAAGCAATCAAGCAATTGAAAACGGAAACCAACGCGCACATTACTGTAAACTCTAATGGCGTTGCTGAATTTATTAAATTTCCAACAAATCAACCTTTAGATTTGGATGGACTTACCATTCAAGCCAAAACAGTATCTTTTTTGCAAACCCATAAAGATTTATTTCCGTTTGAAACCATTGAAAATACGTTCCTTCTTGGAACAGTTAAAGTGGATGTTCATGGGTTCAAGCACTTAACTTTAACACAACATAAAAACAACGTACCAGTATTTGATGGTCAATTGCGTTTTCATTTTAATACCAACAATCAATTAACAGCCATTAACGGAAATTATATTCCCAATATAAAAAACAATACCAATCCTGTTATTACTCCATCAGAAGCAAGTAACATTGCCATAGAAACTGTGACTAAACAGGACAAAAACCATTCTGGAGTAACATTGTTCGCTTTTGATACCATTTTATATTTGTTTCAAGAGGGATTGATAGACAATTCCTTTGGGGCTACACAATTGGTTTATGAAGTTGAGGTTAGAAACGATGCAGATGTTAGGGAATATGTGTATGTAAATGCACATTCTGGTAACATTACAGAGCAATTTACAGGAATGGCGCATGCTATGGATAGAATTGTTTATGAGAACAACACCTCAAACATTGTTTGGCAAGAAGGAGATGCATTTCCAGGAACTTTAAACATTTGGCAAAGAAATGAAGTTGAGGCCTCTGGACATGTTTACAATTTTTTCAATAACGCTTTTGGATATGTATCTTACAATGGTGCAGATGCTCAAATGAGAACCATAAATAACAACCCAAATGTGTCTTGTCCCAATGCCAATTGGAATGGTGTGACGGCTAATTATTGCAACGGAACAGCTTCTGATGACGTGATTGCACACGAATGGGGACATGCCTATACAGAATACACAAGTGGGTTGATTTATGCGTATCAATCTGGTGCTATGAACGAAGCTTTTTCTGATATTTGGGGAGAAACAGTAGATTTGTTGAACAATTATCAAGATGCTGATGATGACCATTCATTAAGGACAGCTTGTAACAGTTCAGACAGATGGCGAATGGGAGAAGATGCCACAGCTTTTGGTGGAGCCATAAGAGATATGTGGAATCCTCCTTGTAATGGAGACCCAGGAAAATTAACAGATGGACAATTTTATTGTGGTGAAGGAGATGGAGGAGGAGTTCATTCAAACTCTGGGATTCCTAACCATGCTTATGCACTTTTGGTTGATGGTGGAACTTATAATGGGCAAACCATTACTGGTATTGGCTTTACCAAAGCAGCACATATATTCTGGAGGGCTCAAAGCGATTATTTAACTGCTACCAGCGATTTTTACTCTCTGGCAGATGCCTTAGAAGCATCTTGTACAGATTTATTTGGTATTAATTTGGAAGGCTTGAGCACAGGAGCTCCTGTAGGTCTTTCCGGTGAAATTATCACTGCTTCCGATTTTAATGAACTTTATAAGGTGCTTTTGGCTGTGGAACTGCGCAACGACGATATTTGTGGCTACGAGCCAATTCTCTCAGCAGTAGCAGACCCTTGTGATGCTGCTACTATGGCTCCAATATTTTTTGAAGATTGGGAATCTGGTTTAAACAATTGGACGGTTTCACAAATCGCATCAAATCCTGGAACCTGGGAGTCTAGGGATTGGGCTGTAGTTTCCAGTTTGCCGGACGGAAGAACAGGTCAGGCTGTTTTTGGAGTCGATCCTATAAATGGAAATTGCACCACATCTTTACAAAACGGTATTTTAAGATTGGAAAGTCCTGTAATTACCATCCCTAATCAGTTAACGGGAACCTTTGAGATGACTTTTATGCACTATGTCTCTACAGAAGCAAGTTGGGATGGAACCAATATAAAATACAGTTTGGATGGAAACACCTGGACACTACTTCCGGCAAGTGCGTTTACAGCCAATGGTTATAACGGTTTTATAAACAATAATGGGAACGACAACCCTTTGGCAGGTGAAGAAGCGTTTACAGGTTCAGATGGTGGTTCTACTTCAGGGAGTTGGGGAAGAAGCTATATAGATTTATCTGGTTTGGGAGTTGTTGCCAATTCTACCATTCAATTTAGGTTTGAGGTTGGAACAGATGGTTGTAATGGTCGTGAAGGTTGGTATATTGATGACATTTCGGTTTACAACTGCGAAATGAGCCTTTCTGTTGCAGATTTTGAAAGCTTACATAACAGTATCAAAGTGTATCCAAACCCTTCAAACGGAGTTTACACACTTAAAAATGTAAACAATATCGAATTGGTAAAAGCAGATATTTTCGATATTAATGGCCGATTGATTAAAACTATCAACGTGTCTAATGGACAGCAACTTCAAGCTGTCCATATCACAGAAGTTACAGCAGGCATTTACTTTATGAATGTACATGCTAAAGATGCGACTCAAGTGATTAAGCTTGTAAAGCAGTAAACATATTTCCTATTCTTTATAAAAAAGCCTTGTAAACAGAACTTACAAGGCTTTTTTTTATCGGTTTTATTAGCGTAAAACCAGTTTTTTTATTACTTCTTTACCAAGGGATTCGTTTAACATGGCGATAATTTTTGCTTTTCCATAACTCAGTTCTTCCCTTAAAACACTGGAGCTTAATTGCACGTAAAGCGTATCGTTTTTAAGTTGTATGTCTGTTGTGTAATTGTTTACACCATTTCCCATCATGTCCCGCCAAGTATCTTGAACGTTTACAACATCCAAGCCATGTTCAAGTTTGTTGGTTTCAACAAATTCCTTTAATGCATCTGCAATGCTAATATGTTCGTTATTTCGTTTTGCCATGTTGTCTTTCAGTGAAAATGGAAATCATTTTAATTAGTAATGTCTATTGGAACAAATTTCTTGTATAAAAATACGGCCTTATTCTTGTTTATAACTTTTAGCTGGTCTTTAGTTGCCATTAAAACAGTTTCTTTCCAACTGTCAAAAGGGGTTTTGTAATACAAATTTAAGCTGTCGTTTTCAATTTTTATGGTGAATTGTTCCGAATCTTTAGAAGTTTCAAAGGTGCCATCGAAAACAGGTTTTAATTTTAGCCTGAAACCTGCTAAACTATCAGAGATTTCGATATAATCTACTGTGTCGTTATAAGTGTATTTTTTTTCTGTTCCATCTGCCATTGTCACTTGATCAATTTCCCAATATCCTTCCAAGTGTTCTATGTATGTTTCTGGGTTTTTCGCACAACTGTTCAGTAACAGAAGGCTAAAGATGAGTAAAAAATATTTTGAATTCATTAGTTTCAAGTGTTAAGAATTATATTTTTTAAATTTTAATTTGTCTGTCTTCCAGCAAGGTATGGAATTTGTAATTTTTCTCATCCCTCGTTCCTTTTTGGTTACAATTTAAATATTTCATACGATTGATGCACTTGTTTTACAGCATTTTCGGTTCTATCGGCATGGGTATCACTAATAAACAATTGACCAAAATTTTTGTCGTCAACCAATTTAATAATTTGAGAGACCCTGTTTTCGTCCAGTTTGTCAAAAATATCATCCAATAGTAAAATAGGATTCACACCACTTTGTGCTTTAATAAAATCGAATTGCGCCAACTTTAAAGCAATTAAAAAAGACTTTTGCTGTCCTTGACTTCCAAATTTTTTAATGGGATGATTGTCAATTTCAAAAACCAAGTCGTCTTTGTGTATTCCCACACTGGTGTATTGTAGCGCCTTGTCTTTGTTGATATTGGCCTTTAAGAGCGATTCTAGTTTGTCTTCTTTTAAATCGCTGTTGTAAATTAAATTTACAGGTTCGTTACCATTGCTTATAGCTTTATAGCGTTCTTTGAAAATAGGGATGAAAGTTTCTAAAAAAACTTCCCTTTTTTCAAAAATAACCTGACCATAGGTGTCCAATTGTTTGTTGTAAATGCCCAAAGTGTCTGCATTGAACGTATTGTTTAGAGCAAAATATTTTAATAAGGAATTTCGCTGAACAAGAATTTTGTTGTAATTTATTAAATGGTCCAGATAGTTTTTATCGCTTTGCGAAATCACGCTGTCAATAAATTTTCTTCTAGTGGTGCTGCCTTCAATAATTAAATCCCTATCAGCTGGCGAAATAATAACCAAAGGTAAAAAACCAATATGGTCGCTAAATCTATCATATACTTTATTGTTGCGTTTTATTACTTTTTTCTGACCTTTTTTTAAGCTTACTGCAATCTTTTCGGTTTTGCCGTCTTTTTCATAATCGCCATTTATTACAAAAAAACTTTCATGATGCTTGATGTTTTGGGAAGCTATGGGATTAAAATAACTTTTTCCAAAGGACAAATGATAAATGGCATCCAGTACATTGGTTTTTCCAACACCATTGTTTCCTACAAAACAATTAATCCTGTCGTTAAACTCAAAAGACTGACTTTCAAAATTTTTATAGTTTAATAAAGAAAGCGATTTTAAAATCATAAAAAACTAACTTAAATATGGTTTTGAATTTTTAAAAGAATAAGTTGTGCAAATTATTGAAAAATAACAAATAAATAGGCTTTTATATATGAAGAAAAATCATATTTTTGCCACGCATTAATTTAAAATATATGGCAACTTACAAGAAAAGAGGATACAAACCGACAACGAAAGAAGAAAAAGAGCATGATATTGTTGATCACTCTACAACAGCTGAAGTTTTTAACACATTAGACGAATCTGCTTCTAAAACAGAAGATTGGGTTATTGCCAATCAAAAATACATTTTCGTGATTATAGGTGTTGTTGCTGCTGTGGTTTTAGGTTATTTAGGTTACAACGAGTTTATAGCAAAACCTAAGCAAAGTGAAGCTATGAACGAAATGTTCCAAGCCCAAAAATATTTTAACCAAGCTGTAAATGGAACCGAAAAAGACTCCTTGTATACATTGGCCTTAAATGGAGGTGAAGGAAAATTAGGAATGTTGGACATAGCTTCTGAATACAGTGGCACTCCTGCAGCTAATTTAGCAAACTATTATGCTGGAATGGCTTATTTGAATTTAAAAGACTATAAAAATGCGGTTACTTATTTAAGTGATTTCTCCAGTGACGATTTGGTTTTAGCACCTATGGCTAAAGGAAGTATTGGTGATGCCTTTGTGCAGTTAAACCAACCTGAAGATGCCTTGGACTACTACGAGCAAGCTGCCAAAATGAGAAAGAACGATTTTACAACTCCTTTGTATTTATATAAAGCAGGCGTTATTGCCATGGAACTTGGAAAAGCAGACAAAGCACTTACGTATTTTAACGATATCAAAGAAAACTATGCGTCTTCTACCGAAGCAACAAACATAGATGTGTTTATAGGTAAAGCACGCGTGTTGGCAAATAAATAACATGGCAACAGAAAATAAAAATTTATCAGATTACGATAAAGCTACAATCCCAAACGCGAATGATTTTCGGTTTGGGATTGTTGTTTCAGAATGGAACGAATCCATAACAGAAGGCCTGTTTCATGGAGCTTACCAAGCTTTAATGGAAAACGAAGTCTCTTCGAAAAATATCTTGCGATGGAATGTACCTGGAAGCTACGAGCTTATTTATGGATGCAAAAAAATGCAAGAAACAGGCGTAGATGCCGTTATTGCCATTGGGAGTGTGATTCAAGGGGAAACCAAGCATTTCGACTTTGTTTGTGAGGCCGTTTCACAAGGGATAAAAGACCTAAATGTTTTACACGATGTTCCTGTTATTTTTTGTGTGTTAACCGATAATAACCTGCAACAAGCCATAGATCGTTCTGGTGGCAAACATGGCAACAAGGGAACAGAAGCTGCCATTGCTGCCATTAAAATGGCAGCTCTAAACAAAAACTCCAAGTCCTAGGTTTTTACATTTCAATAAAAGGTCTGTCGAGGAAAAGTAAACGTATTTTCAAGTTTTGAATGTTAACAATTTTTGGCATTTCAAAGCCTGTTTTTCTTCCATTTTTAAGTATTTTTGAAAGATATCAAAGGATTATAATCGTGGCATTTTCCAAAAAGCACAGACAATTTAACATCAAGCCTAAATATCAAAACGCAACCGACGAAAGTCAAGAGCAAGATATTCAGTCAAAATGGCACGAATTAAAACAATCAAGAACACGAAAGAAAAGTATTTTAACCTCACCATGGTATATGGTCTTGTTTTTGATAGCTGTATTGGTACTTTGGTATTATTTAAGTGGTTATGAATAGCAGATAGTATGGGGATTTTTAAAACAAGAAAAAATAAAACGTATAGTTATACTCCTAGACATTACAAAGGGGAAGGCAATCCGTATGAAATAAAACATAAGTTCGACGATTTTAGAACGACTGTGGGAAGCAACAAAGGATTGAAAAACAAATTGGTTACAGCATTAAATGACTATAAGCACAATCAAAATCAATCGGCAAATAAACGGGTTTTGATTATTATAGGAATTTTAATTTTAATCTTCCTGTTCATTATTGAATTCGATTTATCCATATTCTTTTAATAGCGCTCATGTCAGATATTATTCAGTTATTGCCAGATCATGTCGCTAATCAAATTGCAGCAGGCGAAGTTGTACAGCGTCCAGCATCTGTGGTAAAGGAACTTCTTGAAAATGCCATAGATGCCAAAGCAACCACTATAAAACTTCTTGTTAAAGATGCAGGAAAGACTTTGGTTCAGGTTATAGACAATGGTTCTGGAATGAGTGTTACAGACTCCAGACTAAGTTTTGAACGTCATGCCACGTCTAAAATACGTTCTGCCGAAGATTTATTTCAACTGCATACCAAGGGATTTCGCGGCGAAGCCCTTGCCAGTATCGCTGCCATTGCTCATGTAGAGTTAAAAACCAAGCAAGCCCATGATGAGGTAGGCACCCAATTGATTGTAGAAGGCAGTGAAGTGGTTTCGCAAGAGGTGGTTGTAACACCTAAAGGGACGAGTATTGCTGTTAAAAACCTTTTTTTTAACATTCCTGCCAGACGTAATTTTCTAAAATCCAATCAAGTGGAAACCCGTCATATTATAGATGAGTTTCACAGAGTGGCTCTAGCACATCCCAATATTCAGTTTGTGATGTACCATAATGGAAGCGAGGTGTTTAATCTTCCAGAAAGCAATTACAGACAACGCATTGTAAATATTTTTGGTGCCAAAACCAACGAAAAACTAGTACCTGTTAACGAAGAAACAGAAGTGGTTAAAATTTCGGGGTTTGTGGGCAAACCAGAATATGCCAAAAAAACCAGAGGAGAACAGTTCTTTTTTGTAAACGATAGATTTATTAAAAGTGCATACTTGAATCATGCCATTTCCTCAGCGTTTGAAGGACTTTTAAAAGATAGCACACATCCTAGTTATTTCTTGAATTTAACGGTCGATCCTCAAACCATTGATATCAACATCCATCCAACCAAAACAGAAATTAAGTTTGATGATGAACATACGCTGTATGCCATTTTAAGGGCTTCTGTAAAGCACAGTTTAGGGCAATTTAATATTGCTCCAGTATTGGATTTTGATAGAGATGCCAATTTAGATACTCCATACGAGTATAAAGATAAACACCATCCCAATGTCCCAAATATTGAAGTGGATAGAAGCTTTAACCCTTTTCAGGAAAAACAGGTCTCTGGTAAGCAAACCACTTTTCTTAAAAAGCAAACTTTGGCAAATTGGGATAGTTTGTATGTAGGGCTGGAATCCAAAGGGACTCAAACACAACAGGACTTTACCAGTGTACAGTTTGAAAGCGAAGAGCAAACGGGCTCTATTTTTAAAGATTCCAATCAAGTGGAAACCAAACAAACCACGTTTCAAATTCAAAATAAATATATAATCAGTACCATAAAATCTGGTATGTTGGTAATAGATCAGTATCGTGCACATCAACGTGTGTTGTACGAAGATTTCCTGCAACACATCACAGTCAAGGAAAGCATGAGTCAGCAATTGCTTTTTCCTGTGCAGTTGCATTTTTCCCCTCAGGAAATAGAAATTTTAAGACAAGTAAAAGAAGATTTGGAACACACAGGATTTTTATTTTCAAATTTCACAAATGATGGAATAGAAATTTCTGGTGTACCAGTGCATGTTCCAGAAAGTGAAGTTTCGGTTATTTTAGAACAATTGATTAGCGATATTGAAAATGAAGTTCCGGACAGCAATTTTAGTCCAACAGATTTGTTGGCAAAATCCATGGCCAAAAGCTTGGCAGTAAAATCGGGTCAAAGCCTTTCAGTTACAGAACAGGAACATTTGGTGAATAGTTTGTTTGGTTGCAAAGAACCCAACATGTCGCCAACAAATAAATCTACATTTGTAACGTTAAGTGTAGACGAACTGGATAAAAAATTTATATAAGTAGCATGCCTTATGATGAATAATATTACAGATACCGTAAAACATTTAATAATAATAAACGTCATTATGTTTGTTGGAACACTTTCCATAGGAGGTGGCACTTTGTTTTACGATTGGTTTGCTTTGCATTTTCCAAAAAACGAAGCCTTTCAGCCTTGGCAGATAGTTACACACATGTTTATGCATGGCGGTTTTATGCATATTTTCTTTAATATGTTTGCCCTTTGGATGTTTGGTACAGCTGTGGAACAACGTTTTGGGGCGAAAAAGTTCTTGTTTTTTTACATATCTTCAGGGTTAGGAGCAGCTTTGTGCATGTTAGGTTATTATTATTTTAGGTTCTATACTGGCTTATCTATTTTAAATGAAGCAGGTTTTGATCAAATCCAAACCTTCGAAACCCTAAAATCTGGTTATGGTGTGTATGATACCCGTTGGAGCCAGTTTTTAAATCAAGACCAACTTCAAAATTTTGTAGGAGTGTTTCATAGTACCATGGTAGGAGCTTCAGGAGCTATTATGGGAGTTTTGGTAGCTTTTGGTATGTTATATCCAGAGTCCAAGCTCATGCTAATATTTTTACCTGTGCCCATTAAAGCCAAGTATTTTATTCCAGGAATCATTGCTTTGGATTTAATTTCTGCCATTACCGGCCAATCCTTTTTCAGTCCTAGCAACACGGCTTATGTGGCTCACGTTGGAGGAGCTTTAACAGGGTTCCTGATTATGTGGTACTGGAAAAAAACGCAGTTTAATAAAAACCGTTGGAACTAAGTATGACAACGCTTAACAAAGACATACAGGATAAATTACAAAATTTAAACGTGTTTGAAAAACTCATAGGAGTCAACCTCGTTGTTTTTTTTGTTGGATTGATAATTAAAGTGGTTTTTACCATAGGTTCCAGCCTTAGTTGGTTGGAACTGCCAAGTGACTTTATGGACTTTATTTTAAAACCATGGAGCCTTATCACTTACGGATTTACACATTACGATTTTTGGCACATACTCTTTAACATGCTATGGCTCTATTTTATTGGGCAAATGTTTATGAATTTGTTTTCAGTAAAAACAGGGTTGAATGTATATTTCTTGGGCATCATAACGGGAGGTTTGTTGTTTTTATTTGGTTATAATGTGTTTCCAGGGATTTTTGATGGCAGCAGCCGTTTGGTTGGAGCTTCAGCAGGAGTAAGGGCCTTGTTAATATTTCTCTGCGCTTACATGCCAACCATGGAAGTACGTTTTTTTGCCTTTAATCTCAAACTTTGGTATATAGGTGTTGCCATTGTAGTTATAGATGTCTTAGGTCTTTTTGGTTTAAATGCTGGAGGTAACCTGGCTCATCTTGGTGGTGCCTTGTTAGGTTATTTTTATGCTGTACAGTTAAGAAAAGGGACAGATATAGGTAAAGGATTTGAAAAAATAATGGATGGATTTATGGGCTTGTTTAAAAAATCAAATAAATCGCCTTTAAAAACCGTTCATAGAAAAAAGTCTCAAAAAGTGGCTGGTTATTCCAAAGATGAATTTAATGAGTTCAATAAGCAGAAAAAAATAGACCTTATACTTGATAAAATAAGCAAAAGTGGTTATGATAGCCTAACCAAGGAAGAAAAAGAGTTTTTGTTTAAAGCAGGTAAATAATAAATTGCACCAATGAAAAACCTAAAGCTTTTCGATAAAATAATTTATATGGTTAATGCTTTAGTGGCTACCATGCTCTTGCTTTCTTATGTGCTTCCGTATGTTCCACCTAAAACTTTTGCCCTGCTTTCGGTTTTAAGTTTGGGAGTGCCATTCTTGATTTTAACCAATGTACTTTTTTTTATTTATTGGTTGATAAAATTAAAAAAACAACTCATTCTTTCCTTATTGGTTTTAACCATTGGGTATTTTACTTTAGGCTCGTTTTATAAATTTTCATCTTCAGATGTGGAGCCGGAAACATCCGATTTGTCTATTATGAATTACAATGTGCGCTTGTTTAATTTATACGAATGGATTCCGGAAAAGAGCATTGAGACCAAAATGGTGGACTTTATAAAAACGAAAGCACCAGACATTCTTAGTTTGCAGGAATACCATCCTCATAAAAACATCGATTTGTCTTTCTTTAAATATAAGTTTGAAAAGCTTTCAGGAACCAAAGCCAAATACGGACAGGCAATTTTCTCACAATACCCAATTATCAAGTCAGGTTCTGTGGAGTTTCCCAATACTTCCAATAATGCCATTTTTGCAGATATTGTGATAGAAAAGGATACACTTAGAATTTACAATGTACACCTTCAGTCCCTGAAAATAGATGCCAATGTTGAAAAACTGAAACAAGAAGACTCTGATTGGATTTTAAAACGTGTGGAACAAACCTTTAAAATGCAACAGGTACAAACCGAAATGTTTTTAAAACACAAGGCCGACAGTCCTTACAAAATGATTATTTGTGGTGATTTCAATAATTCGGCGTATTCTTATGTGTACAAAGAAATAAAAGGGGAACTCAAAGACGCCTTTAAAATGGCAGGTAATGGCTTTGGGAGGACTTACGATTTTAAATTTTTCCCAATACGAATCGATTTCATTTTTGCTGAAAAACATTTTGAAGTAACCGATTTTAAAACCTTTGACAATAAGTTTTCAGACCATTATCCCATTTTGGCTACCTTTAAACTTCAACCATAATGTATTGATATGAACTGGATTTTATTAATTATCGCTGGCCTATTTGAAGTGGCTTTTGCTACTTGTTTGGGTAAAGCCAAAGAAACCTCTGGAACCGAAATGGTATATTGGTACTTAGGGTTTTTGGTATGTTTGGTCATAAGTATGTACTTGTTGGTGAAAGTGACGCAGGAGCTTCCTATTGGCACTGCTTATGCAGTTTGGACAGGAATTGGAGCCGTTGGAACCGTACTTGTTGGGATTTTTGTTTTTAAAGAACCAGCAAGCTTTTGGCGTGTTTTCTTTTTAACTACCTTAATTGCTTCCATTATTGGTTTGAAATTTGTGTCCAATTAATCACATCATTAAGCAATCTACAATATCTGCCAAAATATGGATGACCAAGCCCAAACCTATCAACCTGGTTTTTTTTGGTATTAACAGTAACACATAGATTCCTACGGCATAATAAGTATGTAGTGGATGAAACTGGATGCTGCACCTGTTTGGATCGAACATGGGGTTGGCAAATATATGATCCAAATCTATTAACATCCCACTTATCATGATTAAGTACGCAATTTTAAATTGAGTTTTAAAGAATAGAAGCGCTACAGCTAGAGGCAATAAAAAATGTATGCCATAATGTAGAAAGGGTTGTAGCATTATAGGTGTTTGTATTGGTTTTCCAGGTAATTCAAGGCAGTTGTGCCTTCGTTGAACAACAAGTCCAAAACGCTTAAATTTGAAAGGTATCCATGCTTCTCTTGAAACACTTGTGTGTAAGGGTCAAAATGAAAAGTAGGCTCCTTTCGTGCATTTGCCAGAAATCTAAAATCCGTTTTGTCCGTTACGGTTTTCTGATAAACTTTGGTTTTGGAACTTTTGATTTCCAATTGCAGGCAATCGAAAATAACATCCAAGCACTTTAAGTTAAAATCTAGAAGATATTTTGCCTTGGTGGTAAACAAAGGTTGGAACTCGTCTTCATAAAACTCGAAAAAAGGTGAGGTTCTATAAGCTGTTTCAAGGGATTTCCAGTGTACAGCTTGCCAGTTTTCAGCATTATGTATTTTAATATCTCTGTATTTTTGTCTTTCATTTTGTGAATGAATTATGGGAATGCTCAATTGCAACTTGCCATTGGCTCCATAAATATAGGCTCTATTTCTATAGGTTTGCTTCTGGTAATTATCATCCAATTCAAATATTACTTCATCAGCTTGAACCATGGCAGAAACATGGGCTATGTTTGGAAGATATGTTGGATGGATAAGAGCCTTCATGTGTTACGTAGAATCATTGCCTTTAGTTAAATATCTTATTTACACAGCACAATTAGGTGTTTGCTTTTTTACGTTTTCTCCATTGAGCAAATCCAAACCAAGCTGCTAAAGCAATTAAAAAAGGAATTAAATAAGAAACAGGTTTACCACTACCATGGACGGTTGTAAAGAAACGTTCCCAACGTGGTTTTCCAAATCTATCCCAACTCATCCAGATAAAAACCGGTTTCCCTACCACATGATCGAATGGGACAAATCCCCATGATCTGGCATCTTGAGAATTATGACGATTGTCTCCCATCATCCAATAGTAATCTTTTTTAAAGGTATAGGTATTGGCTACCTCACCATTAATATATATTTGGTTTCCTTTTATATCAAGAGTATTGTCTTCATATTCTGTAATAAGACGTTTGTACAATGGTAAAACTTCTAGATTTAAATTAATGGTGGCACCAGCCTCTGGAATGTAAATAGGCCCAAAAAAATCGTTGTTCCAATGGTAATTTGGATCGTGTGGAAACACACTTTTCTCTCGTTGTCCTGGTTCGCGTTTTAGGGATTCAATGTTTTTTACGTTGGGATGGTTTTTAAACTGATTTAAAGTTTCATCTGTTAAACCAGGAAAATAACTTAAGGAATAATCCTGATTGTATTGAGGTAAATCGGTTATACCATATCTTTTGGTTAATTGGTCGTTATTAAAAGGTCCATCGTTGGTTTCAATTTTATACGAAAACTGAAGTTTGGCTCTGTCAGGTAATTGGTTTTGTTCTCCATTTATATACACGTAGCCATCTCTTACTTCCAAAGAATCCCCAGGAATTCCAACAGCGCGTTTTACGTAATTGGTTTTTTTGTCGATAGGTTTGTAATGGTTTCTATCTGTATAGCGCATGTTTAGCATGGTATCCACAGGCCAGTTAAAGACCACAATGTCATTACGTTTTATTTTTTGAAACCCTGGTAACCTCAAATAAGGTAAAGACAATTTGTTTACAAAAGCTGTATTCTTTTTTTCTAAATGATCGTTATATAAATAAGATTTCTTTTTAATAAAAGGAATGGTGTCATGTACCATTGGAGCAGCAATGGTTGTCATTGGGACACGTGCTCCATAATGAAATTTACTTACAAATAGGAAATCCCCCACCAATAAGGATTTCTCTAAAGAGGAGGTTGGAATGGTGTAAGGTTGAATAAAATAGGTATGTACAATTGTTGCAGCCACAATAGCAAATAAAATGGAGCTAATCCAATCTCCTGCAGCAGTTTTAGGATGTAAACTTCTATCTTTTACATGTTCTATATCTAAGGCATAATTAAGGTAGTAATTATAAAAGCCTAAAGAGACAATAGCTAAAATGGTATCTGTTGTGGAGTTTTTGCCAAAACTTCTTGCAGTTTCTACCCAAACCACTGGAAACATAATTAAATTTACAATAGGTAAGAATAACAAAATGGTCCACCACCAAGGTCTATTGATTATTTTCATTAAAATAACAGCATTGTATACAGGAACAAAAGCTTCCCACGCTTGCCTGTCAGCTTTTAAGTATAATTTCCAAGTCCCAAGTCCATGAATTATTTGAATAACTATCAGGAAAATAAACAATTGCGTTAATGTCATAATTTGTGTTTTTGTTTTTTTATTAGTGCAAAATCACTAAAAAAAGTTACTTGTTTGTAAAGTGTTAACCAATATTTAACACATCTTTCATACTGAACACTCCAGTCTTGCCTAGAATCCATTCGGCAGCAACTACAGCTCCAAGGGCAAATCCCTCCCTGGTATGTGCAGTATGGGTAATGTTTATGGTGTCTGTATTGCTTTTGTATTCTATACTATGTGTGCCAGGCACATTTGCTATGCGTTTGGCAGTTATAGGGATGGTTTGCTTTTTATTTTGGTTTAACAGCCATTTGTTGTATTCGTCATGTTGCGATATAATCCCTTCTGCTAAGGTAATGGCAGTGCCACTAGGCGCATCGAGCTTTTCGGTATGATGAATTTCTTCAATGGATACATGATATTGTTTTAGTTGGCTCATCATTTTTGCCAAATGTTTGTTCAATTCAAAAAAAATGTTGACACCTAAGCTAAAATTGGAAGCGTATATAAAAGCGCCATTGTTTTCCTTGCAAAGTTTTATGGCATGTTCATAATTGTCCAGCCAACCAGTTGTCCCGGAAATAACTGGAACCCCAAGTTTTAAGCATTTTGCTATGTTGAAAAAAGCAGCTTTTGGGACACTAAAATCTATGGCAACATCTGCTTGGTTAATATCGTATTCTTCTTCGTTGGTTTTTATTACTATTTCATGCCCACGTTCCAAAGCAATTTTTTCAATTGTTTGTCCCATTTTACCATAGCCAAGTAATGCAATTTTCATGTTTTTTTAAAATTTGAAATTTAATGTTAGACCCAGGTCTCCTTTGTTGTCTAACTCGTTAAGTTTATAGTGTGGTTTCAGCGATAGGTTATCGTCTACATTATATTGAAGTAAATGCGCATCTACATTGGCATCTATAATATTTAAAGCGTAAATGGCAAGTGTAACCAGTAAGGAAATTTCCCTGTTTCTGCCAAATTGTTTTTGGGCTTCTTCCAAGCCATCAGTTGTAACGGTTCCATAAAACTCGTCGTCTTCAAATCCAGCTAAACGCCTTTTATAGGCATCTCTATAACGGTTGTATTCTTTGTTGTTATCTATATAAAAATAAATACCAATACCCAATCCGGCATACACAATGGGGATTTTCCAATATTTTTTATTGTAAGCTTGACCCAGTCCTGGCAATACGGCAGAGTAGAAGGCAGCACGTGCTGGAGATAAAGGGTCTATAGGATCTTTGATTACAGAACCTGCTTCCACTGTCAACTCTTCGGTAGGAACGTTGTTGGGATTCTTTTTTTTATCTTCTTTTTGGTCCTCTTGGGCTACTGCCGAAAAACAAATGGCTAATAAAAATACAGCTAATATTAAAAATTTATTTGGCACTCTTTATTAGTTTTAAAATACGATTAAAATCTTCTTCGGAATGAAAAGGGATGGTAATGTTCCCTTTTCCATTTTTAGAAACTTTAACGTTGATTTTGTGTCCAAAGTATTCAGAAAAATCTTTAATCCCTTTTTTTATATATTTTGGGATTTCCTGTTTTTCTGGGACTTTAACCGTTTTATCACTTTGATAAGATTTAACCAAAGACTCTGTGTCTCTAACAGAAAGTTTATTGCTTATTATTTTTTCGTAAATATCAAGCTGAATGTTTTGGTCTTCAATGTTTATTATGGCTCTACCATGACCCATGGTAATGAAACCATCTCGCATGCCTGTTTGAATTATGGGATCCAGTTTTAATAACCGTAAATAATTGGCTATGGTGGAACGTTTTTTTCCTACACGTTCGCTCATTTGCTCTTGGGTTAAATTAATTTCGTCAATTAACCTTTGGTAAGACAGGGCAATTTCTATGGGATCTAAATCTTGACGTTGAATGTTCTCCACCAATGCCATTTCCAAGGATTCTTGATCGTTAGCAATGCGAATATATGCTGGAATGGTCTCTAAGCCTATCAGCTTGGATGCTCTAAAACGTCTTTCCCCTGAAACCAATTGGAATTTATTGAATTCTAATTTTCTTACGGTTATAGGTTGGATAACCCCTAATTCTTTTATGGAAGAAGCCAATTCCAAAAGTGTTTCCTCATTGAAATTGGTTCTAGGTTGGAACGGGTTTATCTCAATGGATTCAATATCCAATTCTACAATACTGCCTATTACTTTATCTGCATTTTTATCTTGAACAGACGATATGTCGTTACTGGGATCTTTTAACAGAGCCGACAAACCTCTTCCTAAAGCCTGTTTTTTTGTTGCCTTCGCCATTTTTAGGAGTTTTTGATAATAAGTTCTTTTGCCAAACTTAAATAATTAGTTGCACCTTTGCTACTTGCATCATAGTTTATGATGCTTTCACCATAACTAGGAGCTTCGCTTAAACGGACATTTCTTTGAATAATGGTCTGGAAAACCATATCGTTAAAATGTTTTTGTACCTCTTCAACCACTTGATTCGATAAGCGCAAACGGGAATCGTACATGGTCAATAATAAGCCTTCAATGTCCAGGGTTTGATTGTGTATTTTCTGAACACTTTTTATGGTGTTTAAAAGCTTTCCCAGACCTTCCAAAGCAAAATATTCACATTGTATTGGAATAATCACGGAATCGGAAGCTGTTAAAGCATTTAAAGTTAATAAGCCCAGAGAAGGTGCGCAATCTATTAAAATAAAATCGTAATCGTCTTTAATGTCCTGCAATGCTTTTTTAAGCATGTACTCACGTTCATCTTTGTCTACTAATTCTATTTCTATGGCCACTAAATCTATATGCGATGGAATCACGTCTAGATTTGGTGAACTGGTTTTTAAAATAGCGTCTTTGGCATTGTTAGTATGTTCTAACAATTGGTAGGTCCCAACGTCTATTGTATCTACATCTAATCCTAATCCAGAAGTAGCATTGGCTTGTGGATCTGCATCTATTAAAAGTACCTTTTTTTCAAGCACACCTAAAGAAGCAGCTAAATTAACCGAAGTTGTTGTTTTTCCAACACCACCTTTCTGATTAGCAATTGCTATGATTTTACCCATTAATTGATTTGGTTTTTTGTAACGGTAAAAATACAATTATTTGTGAGTTTAAAAAACGGAACTTGTTAACAAAAAAAGTCGCTTGTTAAAGCGACTTTCATAATAAGGATTGTTTGTATTAATAATTAAAACACATACGTTGCTTTCAATTGAAAACCAGACATCTTGTAATTGCTTTCTATTCGGCTTAGGTTGTCGGTAGAAACAAGCTCAAATTCATTTTCAGGTTGATACATTATATTGAAATCAATTTTTTGATTCCCTAAATGAATATAAGTTCCTACATTCAAATTTAAAGCAAGCTTGTTTGTAGACTCAAAATCTATTCTTTGGGCACCAAAAACAGCTTCTTGGGCAGTAACATCAGACATGGAATTAAAAATAAAACCACCATTAAATCCAAAATAAGGGCTAAAAGTTTTGTTGATGTTATTGAATGTATATCGAGCACCAACCATGGTATTGATATATGATAACTTAGATTTTAAAATTATGGAATTCTCATTGGAGTTGAATTCTTTTGGAAAAGAATAATCCACTGAAATTAGAAACCCTAATCGCTTCTCTAACATATTTGTGTTAAAATATACTTGAGCTCCAATTACAGGAGTACCGTATTGGTTGGAAACACCAGGAGATAAATCATCAAATTTTGTGTTTAAAAAACCATAGCCAACATTAATGCCAATTTCTAAAAACTCTGAAGGCGCATTTGCAAGGGTTATAATGTTTTCTGCAAATTGTGTGTCATCGCTTAAAACACAAGAGTTATAAGTCTCTACCACAGATTTAAGAACGCTAATACTAATGGAGTTGTTTTTGTTGTAAGCTTCCTCTTGTGCAGCTTTGCACTTGTTAACAAATACAGATAAAGTGGCATAGTCATATCTGTTTAAGGTTGTTTGATCAATAATAACTTTTGAAATTTCCCTTAAACCATTTTCATCATTTTCCAAAAAATAATGGGCTCCACTTTTGTAAAGTGATAATGAACCAACAATAACTTCTTCTAAAAGATACAAGTTTTTTTTGTATTGTTTGGTAACGTGTTTGGTAGTGTTCTCTTTTACGCTAACAATGTCAGTTAAATGGTATATGGTTTTATTGTCATCAGCATTTTTAACTTCAACGCCAATAATGTAGTCTTCAGCATTGTTTTCAAATTTAACTTTTTCAAATTGTTTGGTAGAGCCATCTTTAAAATAAATGGTTGTGGAATTGTTGTTTTGAGCAAAGAATAGGGTAGTGCTCAAAATAAAAAGTAAAATGATTGGGTGTTTCATGTTAATTTTTTTATTTTATGTTTTTAAAGTTTCAAAGATATTTAATCTATGAATTAATTACATGACATAAGTCATGTTTTTCTTATTGAGTGGCATTTATATTTGCACAGTAACAATTAAGATTAATTTATCCGATTTAAAATATCGAATTAATAAATCACTAAAATTTTATTCATGAAAACAACCCAAAAATCAAAAAGAAAATTAAAATTAGTAAAGCATTTAGCTTTACTAATAGCACCTATGTTTTTTGTAGCGTGCTTTAACGACAAAAAAGAGGAAGCTGAAAATACTGCCGAAATCCCTGTAAATCAAGAGATGATTGCAGAATTAACAGCACCACCTCATGTGCCAACTCCTGTAGGAACAAGAAAAGCCAAAAAACTAATTGTTAAAATGGAAATTCTTGAAGAAGAAGGCGAAATGACAGATGGTGTAAAATATGTTTACTGGACCTTTGGAGGTAGTGTTCCAGGAAGCTTTATAAGAACCAGAGTTGGAGACGAAGTGGAGTTTCACTTACAGAACCACCCAGATAACAAATTACCTCACAACATCGATTTGCATGCTGTAACAGGTCCAGGAGGAGGAGCAGAATCTTCTTTTGTGGCTCCAGGTCACTCTAAGGTATTTTCATTTAAAACCTTAAACCCAGGGTTGTATGTTTATCATTGTGCAACAGCGCCAGTTGGTATGCATATTGCAAACGGTATGTATGGTCTTATTTTAGTAGAGCCTGCAGGTGGTTTGCCTAAAGTTGATAAAGAATACTATATCATGCAAGGCGATTTTTATACAAAAGGAGCCAATGGTGAAAGAGGTTTACAGCCTTTCGATATGCAAAAAGCAGTTGATGAGCACGCTGATTACGTTGTGTTTAACGGTAAAGTAGGAGCCTTGACAGGAGATAATGCCATTACAGCCAAAGTTGGAGAAACAGTAAGATTGTTTGTTGGTAATGGTGGACCAAACCTTGTATCTTCATTCCATGTTATTGGTGAAATTTTCGACAAAGTACACGTTGAAGGTGGCGATATGATTAACGAAAATGTACAAACCACGCTTATTCCAGCTGGTGGAGCAGCCATTGTGGAATTTAAAGTAGATGTTCCTGGTACCTTTATATTAGTAGATCACTCTATTTTTAGAGCTTTTAATAAAGGAGCCTTGGGTATGTTAAAAGTTGAAGGGGAAGAAGACAAGAAAGTTTATTCTGGTGAAATTAGAGACGATATCTATTTACCTGAAGGGCCTGGTATCCAAACCATGCCTACAACCGATGAAATTGTAGCTTCTGAAGTTCCAGCAAAATCCTTCGAAGAACAAATGGAATTTGGTAAACAAGCCTATATGCAAACCTGTTTTGCTTGTCACCAAGGTGAAGGACAAGGGATTCCAAATGCTTTCCCTCCTTTAGCTAACTCAGATTATTTAAATGCTGATGTTAACAGAGCCATAGACATTGTATTAAACGGTTTAACTGGAGAAATTACTGTAAATGGTGAGAAATACAACAGTGTTATGACACGTCAGTCTCTGTCTTCAGATGAGGTTGCAAACGTATTGACCTATGTGTATAATTCCTGGGGCAATAATGGTACGGTTGTTACCAAAGAAATGGTAGAAAAAGTTAAAAATAAAAAATAATTAATTTTAAACCTTAAAACTTATAAAAATGAAAACCAAAGCCTTCAGTCTCATTATTTTTTGTTGTGTGTTTCAAACGTTCTTGTTCGCGCAAACTGAAGGCATGGTTTACATTGAAGGCAGCAGGTATTTACCTTTGTATGGTAGGGACTCTACAGTAGTGGAAGTAAACGATTTTAAAATGGATGTATATCCAGTAACCAACAAGGAATTTAAACAATTTGTTGAAAAATTTCCAAAATGGCAAAAATCAAAAGTCATTAAATTATTTGCCGATGATAGTTACCTAAGTAATTGGAAAAATGATTTAGAGTTGAAAGACACAGAAAATCCAGATAGTCCTGTTACTTATGTGTCTTGGTTTGCTGCCAAAGCTTATTGCGAATGTCAAGGTAAAAGATTACCCACAGTAGATGAATGGGAGTATGTAGCCATGGCTGATGAAACCACCAAAGATGCACGAGTAAAACCATCATACAACGAAAAAATTCTATCTTGGTACGAAACACCACGTTCTAACGAAAACCTCATTGGCCAAACCCCTAAAAACATTTGGGGAGTTTACGACTTGCATGGATTGGTTTGGGAATGGACATTAGATTTCAATTCCGTGTTGATTACTGGTGAATCCAGAAAAGACGTTGATAAAGACAGTAATCTGTTTTGTGGAAGCGCATCAGTAAACGCAACAGATTTAATGAATTATGCTGCATTTATGCGTTATGCCATTAGAGGCAGTTTAAAAGCAAAATACGCTATGAAAAATCTTGGCTTTAGATGTGTTCAAGATGTAAACGAAAAAAAATAAATGAACATCCATGACCAAAAATTTTGTCACACAGCGGAATGATTATATGGATGTTACATGTGACCTTTGAAAAACAATAAATATAAACACATGAAACATTTAAAAATAATTTTCCCTGTCCTTTTATTGATAATGACACTGTCATCCTGCAATTCCAATAAATCTGATCAAGCATCAGATGATATAGCGGTTTATCAATGCCCAATGAAATGTGAAGGAGAAAAAACATATCCTGAAGCAGGAAGTTGCCCTGTTTGCAAAATGGATTTGCAACCTATGGAAACTGAAAACTCAAAAGAGTTAAGCGATCAAGACATTTCAGAAGAATCCATTTTCAATTTAACCTCTAAATGGCATACTGAAGAAGGCAACGAGATTCAACTTGAAGATTTAAAAGGTAAAACCTTGGTAATGGTCATGATCTATACGTCTTGTAAGGCTGCCTGTCCAAGATTGGTGGCAGATATGCGAAATATTGAGGCTCAAATTCCAGAAGCCAATTTGGATGATTTGCGGTTTGTGCTGGTTAGTATCGATCCAAAAATAGATACACCAGAGCGTTTAAAAGCTTTTGCAAAAGAAAACATGATGGATGGAGAACAGTGGACCTTTTTACAAGGTACAGAAAGTAGCGTTCAGGAATTTGCCAATGTTTTGGCCGTAAAATACAAGAAAATATCTCCCATAGATTTTTCTCATTCCAACATTATTAGTGTTTTTAATTCTCAAGGCGAATTGATCCATCAGCAAGAAGGTTTGGGAGTGGACAACAAAGAAACCGTTGAAGCCATTCTGCAATTAACCCAAGGGCAATCTTAAAACCTAAAACTATTGAAAGCGTTTTAAAACGCAAAAAATCTTTAAAATATTACAGATGAAAAAAATACTAGCAATCCTATGTATTGGACTAGGCATGACAAGTTATGCCCAAGAATTTGAGGTTTCGGCCGAATTGAAACCGAGATTTGAATATAGACATGGATATAAAACCCTAGCAGTGGATTCTGTGGATGCAGCAGCTTTTGTGTCCCAACGCACACGCTTAAACTTAGGATATAACAGCGAGACATTCAATGCCTATTTCAGCTTGCAAAACGTAAGGGTTTGGGGAGACGTTGCCACTTTGGCAACATCCGATAAAAATGGAACTGCCATTCACCAAGCTTGGGCTGAGGTTTTCTTGAACAAACAGTTTTCATTAAAGTTTGGACGTCAAGAGATTTCTTACGACGATCAACGAATATTTGGTAGTGTGGATTGGGCGCAACAAGCCAGAAGTCACGATGCCCTTATTGTAACCTACAAACCAAATGTAAACAACAGGATAGATTTAGGTTTGGCAATCAGTTCTGAAGATGAAACCTTGTTTGAAGCAGATTACACCGTAAATAACTATAAGTCGTTTCAATATGTATGGTATCATACCAATTTAAATGATTTTGGACTAAGTATTTTGGCACTAAACAATGGGTATGCTTTTTATGACGAAAATTACGAGCAGCAAGTGGATTACAATCAAACCTTTGGTACACATGCAACTTATGGTAAAAACAAAATAAAAGCAGATGCCTCTTTTTATTTCCAAACAGGAAAAATTGCCGATAGGGATTTAAGTGCTTACAACGTAGCCCTAAATTTGCATTATGCAATAACACCGGAATTTAATGTAGGATTTGGTGGCGAGTATTTATCTGGTACAGATATGAATGCTACAAACAACAAGTTGGAGTCTTTTAACCCTTGGTATGGAACCAATCACAAATTTAATGGTTGGATGGATTATTTTTATGTAGGCAATCATATCAATAATGTTGGATTGCTGGATATAAATGCAACCATTGCGTACCAAAAAAATAAATTTTCGGCCAAACTGGTGCCACATTTCTTTTCTTCGGCAGCTACCATTGTAGATAGTACTGGAGACGAGTTAAGTAATGGTTTGGGCACAGAAATCGATATGGTTTTAGGCTATAAATTTTCCAAAGACATCCTTTTTCAAGTAGGTTATTCGCAAATGTTTGCTACCGAAAGTATGGAAGTGATTAAAGGAGGAGATAAAGACGCTACCAATAATTGGGCTTGGGCCATGATTTCGGTTAAACCATCTTTGTTTAAAACGTCTTTTAAGAAAGACGAGACAACAAACCCATAAAAATTTAATACTTATTGAAGTTTAAAACCGTAGGTTGATATTATTTCCAAAATTCATCTTCCAGATTGTCTTTAAAA
Organism: uncultured Xanthomarina sp.; assembly: GCF_963971605.1. Classification (NCBI taxonomy): domain Bacteria; kingdom Pseudomonadati; phylum Bacteroidota; class Flavobacteriia; order Flavobacteriales; family Flavobacteriaceae; genus Xanthomarina; species uncultured Xanthomarina sp. The sequence goes on along the minus strand of NZ_CAXATZ010000002.1, from coordinate 82,041 downwards.
GATTCTGGTTGATGAATTTTTTCTATGTGAAGCAATTGCTCTTCACTTGCAACTTTTTGTATTTCAGGAAACAGCACACGTTCTTCAAACCTAATGTGTTGTTCCAGTTCTTCTTCAATTTTGCTAAGGGTTTTGGGATTGGCTTCCGTTTCAGAAAACAAACGTCTTAAACGTCTGTGTTCTGCCAAGGCACGTTTTATCAATTCATTATCACTTTCCAAAATAGAGAAAATATAATTTTCTTCCATTTCAAAATGTGGTGTTAAATGTGTTTCAAAAAACCAATCCGCATAAATTTTCATGCGTTTAGGATCTATATTCTTGTTAAAACCATTTCTAATCTTCCAGGATAATAACAACCCATGGTGATGCTCTCTGCTTAATGGCTGTAACGCTTTATGTCTCTTTAAGGGTTTTGGTGTCATAATTATTAGGTTTTAAAATGTTTAATATAAGGCTTAAAATTCCCAATGGCAACAACAAGCTGCTTATAAATAGCACCAGGTAATACTTTGGTATCAAACCAGCGCCAAAGTAAAACAAGCCTCCTTGTACAATTAAAATAAGTTCTGTAAATACAAAGCCCAAAACAAAAACGTACATGCCTATGGTAAGGGTTTTATTGAGTTTTACCAATTTGGTTTGAAGGATATATGCAAACAAAAATCCAGAAATAACACCCAACATGGTTAAGTGAATAAAACCTATAACCAAATTTCTATGTTGAAAGGCAGTATTGGATATATCTGGAATTAAAGACAAGGCTTGCAGACCTATTTTCAAAATGAAACAAAACATGGCGAATTGGAACATAAATCTGATGAGTTTGTGACTTTGTTTCAAAACAATTTTAAAAGGAGCCTTTATAAGTTTTATGAAAATAAGTAAAGCTGCTATTTGCAATACAACTCCCAACCCATTTAGCCATAAAAAAACAGCATGTGGCACAAACCAATTTACAGGTAGTGCAAAGGTAAGGATGGTTGAGGCAATCAATAATTTAAAAAAACGTTGAAATTGTTTTGAGTCTGTAAGTTGAAGTTTATGAAAAAAGATAGCCAAAACGGCTATCAAAAACCAACCATTAAACTGAAAATGTAAAAAAAACTGGATGGCAATTTGATAAAAAGCAGAAGCTTGACCCAAAAGACCAACAGCTGGACCCAAACACCAAACACCTATGGTAGAAATGAGCATGAATAGAAGTGATGCCTTGAGTAAAAGCTTGGAGGTTGTGGATTGGGTTTTGTGATTTTTCCAAATAAGACGTACAAAATAATAACTGCAAAAAATATGGAGTGTGGAAAATGTAATGGAAATGGCTGCATATCCTTGAAACGGAAAGCTTAATAACATACCAGCCACAGTAATTTGGGTCACCCAAAAAAGGGTGTTGTATACCGGTTTTTTATTGGGAATAAAATAATGAACAAATAAAGTGTAAATCATTAAATATACCCAGCCCAACATGGCTACATGTGAATGTGCGTGCGTTAAAAACCTATAGTTGATAGAAATGGGTAATAGGTAGGTATAGCGAAGGGCCAATCCTAAGATGGCAGCAATAAAAAAATTAATTAAGCAAGTAAAAACGAGCTTTTTGAGCATAAGGTTAAATTAATAGTTTGGGTAAAAGTAATGAATAAAAAAACACTTCTCTTGTATAAAAAACTACATGAACATAAATTTTCTCCTCAACAAATTTAAAACTATAATTAATTACTCGAGAAGTGTTTTTGATAAACAACCATTACTAACATTAAACTATTTTATATATATTTTAAAATCGAGGAGCCCTTGGGGAAAAGGCTCCCAGATTTAATTTAGAAAATATAATTGCTATTAATCATTCTTAAAGAAACGCTTTCTCTAATTTTGCAGCTTCAGGGAATAATATGTTATTTTCTAAATGGATATGCAAGTGTAAATCTTTTTCAAATTCGTCCAGCATCGCAAACGTAACTCTATAGGTATTGCAAGCATCTGCAGGAGGATTGTAATTGTTTGTCAATTCGGCAATTTGTCTAAAACGTTCCCCTTCATTGTCATGCTCTTGCATCATCATGGCAATAGGGTTTTCAACAGTACCAAATTGTGGTGCTAAAATGGCTCCTTTGTCTATTTGTGCTTTAACCATTTTTTTAATGAATGGGAATAATATCAACTCCTCTTTTTTCATATGAGCTGCCAATTCCCCAGCAGAAGCTGTAAACAATTCGTTTATTTTAAACAGTTCTGGGTGTCTTTCTCCATGAACCTTGCAAAGTTTGTCTAAAAACTGACGTAGTATAGGGATTTTTTCTTCCACATATCTGTGATGTTTTTTCTCTATATATTCAGCCAATAGATCCAAAGGCCAGGATTTGTAATCTATGGATTGGTTTGTGTTGGCAGTCAACACTTTGTCTAGTTCATTCAAAAGTTCGTTGCTGTCAATATTGTTTTTGGTGCAAACCTCTTCTATGGTTCTGTGCCCTTTACAGCAAAAATCTATGCCATATTTCGAGAATACGCCTGCAGTTCTGTAATCTTCGGCAACATACTGTCCTATTTGCTTTTGTGTTTCTTTTCTTAATGTTTCCATAATCAATTTATTCGGATGTTTTTATCCTATTTGTAATCAAATTTTTTTAAGTCTTTAAAAAAGCGACACCAGATTTTATATCTAGGGCCAACTCTTCTAAGTTGGTATTTTCCAACATGTATTTTAATTCGTCCCTAACCGATTTAAACTTATCATGTACAGGACATGGATGATCTTCATCACAAGTATGTAAGCCCAAACCACAGCCTCTATAAATGCTGTCGCCATCAATGGCATTTACAATTTGAGATAATTTAATGCTTGATATGGCATGTTTGTCTATCTCAAAGCCACCATAGGCGCCTTTTACAGAATTTATAATGCTATGTCTCGCCAGGTCTTGTAAAATTTTAGCTGTAAATGCTTCTGGTGAATTAATTTCCTTGGCAATAGCTTTAAGGCTTACCCTCTTACCTTCATAAGAGTTTAGCGCTATAAAAATAGACGCTTTAATACCATATTCGCATGCTTTGGAAAACATATATTAGTTTTTATTTGGTACAAATGTATGACAAAATCTTAATACGGACAAATTTATCCGAATTAAATTATGTTAAATTTTTTTAAATCCAATGTTAGGCTTTTCAATTCTTAAAATAAGGTTAATTACTAAGGAATAGTTTGAGATATATCTTTTATTGGTTATGTTAGCAGTGTCATACTTTTAGGGTTTTTTAAAATGATTATTTCTAAATTTAAACATATCATTTGTATACAGATTACATTAAACGGTGTTTTAACAGACACGTTTAGTTTTTTTAATAAAGTATCCTTTAGAAAATCCAAAATTATCTTCCTGAATTAAGTAGCACCAGCGAGTGTGCTCTAACACCTTATTTTAATCCAATAACATATCAAGTCTTGGCACTATGCCTTGATGGTTACTCGCTTAGGATAAATTTTAAACAATAAGGTTATGGTCATTAATATATTAATAATAATCCTTTAAATAATACTAAGATGGCAAGAGGAAAAAATTTAAAAGCGCCAAAAACAGATTTAAAAGAAAAAAGGCAAGAAAAAATTTTAAAGAAATTGGAAGAAAAGAAAATGCGTAAACGCAGATAACGATAGTTCGATCAACAAGTTCATGAAAATTGAAATGTTGAATTTTTTAGTTAAGTGTAATAACCCCTTGAATTGCCATGTTCAAGGGGTTTTATTTTTTATTGGCACGAATCATGGCTTCCAGCTGGTCCCACATTTGTTGAGGGATTTCTTCTAGAAGATTGAATTGTCCAGCTCCTTTTAGCCACTCGCCACCATCAATGGTAATTACTTCGCCATTTACATAGCTGGAAAAATCGGAAACCAAATATGCTGCCAGATTGGCAAGCTCCTGATGTTCTCCCACACGATTTAAAGGTACTTTTTTAGCCATATCAAATTTCTCTTTAAGATCTCCAGGTAAAAGTCTGTCCCATGCTCCCTTTGTAGGGAAAGGTCCTGGTGCAATGGCATTAAAACGCATGCCATATTTTGCCCATTCCACAGCTAGACTTCTAGTCATGGCCAATACACCTGCTTTTGCTGTGGCACTGGGAACCACATAAGCAGAACCTGTCCAAGCATAGGTTGTAACAATATTTAAAACTACTGTGTTGGTGTGTTTGCTGTCTATCCAATGTTTTCCAAAAGCTAAGGTGCAATTTTTGGTCCCTTTTAAAACAATGTCTATAACCGTATCAAAGGCATTTGCAGACAGACGCTCTGTAGGACTGATAAAATTTCCTGCAGCATTGTTCAATAAAATATCTACTTTTCCAAAGCGTTCAAGAACTTGGTTGAGCATGTGTTCCACTTCGTCGTAATGCCTGACATCGCATTGGATAGCTAAACAAGTACCACCAGTTTCTGTTTCCAATTCTTTAGCAGTTGCCCGTAGTTTCTCTAAATTCCTGGAGGTAATGGCAACTTGTGCACCAAGTTCCAAAAAATATTTGGTCATAGCTTTTCCAAGACCAGAGCCACCTCCTGTAACTACGATGGTTTTTCCTTTTAAAGCGTTATCGCGAAGCATTTTTGCTGTGTGGCTCATGATTTAATGGGTTTTTAATTTTTATTGCAATACAAGTATTCATAAACAGTGAAGAAACAATCACAGTTTTCTGAAAATGCATCCAAACAGAATAATTAATCTATCAAAATATCTAATATTTGTATGGCTGCATCGCTTATCTTAGTTCCAGGGCCAAAAACAGCTACAGCACCAGCATCAAACAAATATTGGTAATCTTGCTTTGGGATTACACCTCCAACAACTACCATAATATCGTCTCTACCATATTTTTTTAGTGCTTCTATAACTTGTGGCACAAGGGTTTTGTGTCCGGCAGCCAAAGAGGACACGCCAAGAATGTGCACATCATTTTCCACAGCCTGTTTGGCTGCTTCTTCTGGAGTTTGGAAAAGAGGACCAATATCCACATCAAAACCAACATCTGCGTACCCTGTAGCCACTACTTTGGCACCTCTATCGTGGCCATCTTGACCCATTTTCGCAATCATGATTCGTGGTCTTCTACCATCTTGCTCGGCAAATGTGTCTGCCAATTGTTTGGCTTTGCTAAATGAGTCGTCGTTTTTAATTTCTTTGCTATACACTCCAGAAAAAGATTTTATTTGAGCCTTGTAACGTCCGAAAACTGTTTCTAAAGCATCGCTAATTTCACCTAAAGTAGCTCTTTCACGAGCAGCTTCTATGGCTAAAGCTAATAAATTATTTTCTCCTGAACGAGCAGCTTGAGTTAAATTTGATAAGGTTTGTTTTACTTTTTTGGAATCTCTTTTAGCTTTAATGGTGTTTAATCGTTCTATTTGAGAATTTCTAACCGTTTGATTGTCTACCTCTAGAGTGGAAATAGGGTCTTCCTTTGCTAATCTATATTTATTGACTCCTACAATAATATCTTCTCCAGAATCAATTCTTGCTTGTTTTCTTGCGGCAGCTTCTTCAATTCTAAGCTTTGGGATTCCAGCTTCAATGGCCTTGGTCATGCCACCAAGCTCTTCTACTTCTTCAATAAGCTCCCAAGCTTTTTGGGTAATATCATGTGTTAATTTTTCAACATAGTAACTGCCAGCCCAAGGATCTACGGTTTTGGTGATTTTGGTTTCTTCTTGTAAAAATATTTGTGTGTTTCTGGCAATTCTGGCAGAAAAATCCGTTGGTAAAGCTATGGCTTCGTCCAAGGCATTGGTATGCAAGGATTGGGTGCCACCAAAAGCAGCTGCAGCTGCTTCAATACAGGTTCTAGCAACATTGTTGAATGGATCCTGCTCTGTTAAACTCCAACCACTTGTTTGGCAATGGGTTCTTAAAGCTAAGGATTTGGAGTTTTTTGGATGAAACTGTTTTACCAGTTTGGCCCAAAGCATTCTGGCAGCTCTCATTTTGGCAATTTCCATAAAATGATTCATTCCTATAGCCCAAAAAAATGATAGTCTAGGAGCAAAGGTGTCAATATCCATGCCTGCTTCCAAACCTTTTCGAATATATTCCAGACCATCTGCCAAGGTATAGGCCAATTCAATATCGCAAGTGGCACCAGCTTCCTGCATATGATAGCCTGAAATACTGATACTATTGAATTTTGGCATGTGCTTGCTGGTGTATTCAAAAATATCCGAAATGATTTTCATGGATGGTGTAGGAGGATAGATGTAGGTATTACGTACCATAAACTCCTTTAAAATATCGTTTTGAATGGTTCCGGCAAGTTGTTCTGGAGAAACGCCTTGCTCTTCGGCAGCCACAATGTAAAATGCCATAATAGGTAATACAGCCCCATTCATGGTCATGGAAACCGACATTTTATCCAAGGGAATTTGGTCGAAAAGAATTTTCATATCCTCAACCGAGTCGATGGCCACACCAGCTTTACCAACATCTCCAACCACACGTTCATGATCTGAATCGTAGCCTCTATGCGTTGCCAAATCAAAAGCAACGGATAAGCCTTTTTGGCCTGCAGCCAGATTTCGTCTATAAAAAGCATTGCTTTCTTCAGCTGTTGAAAAACCTGCATATTGACGAATGGTCCAAGGTCTTCGAACAAACATCGTGCTGTAAGGTCCACGTAAAAAAGGCGCTATTCCAGCTGCAAAATTTAAATGTTCCAATTCGCTTAAATCTTCTTTGGAATAGGTGGATTTTACATCAATATTTTCAGCCGTGTTAAAGGTGCTGTTGGAGGTAGCCTTTTCGTTTTTAGAAGCTTTTTTTAGTGTGATATGTTGAATGTTTTTTCTAGACATATTGGTTGGATATCAAATTCTTAACCTTTTTTTTCGCTGTTTAAGATTACGTTTTGAGGTGTGCCTTTTACGGCTTTGTTTGTATTGGCCTTGTCTGTTTCAGGTTTTTCGGTTACTGTTGTTGGGTCTACTTGAAACAAACGAGCATAGAATAGGTCCAACGCAATATAAGCAGCCATGTATCTATCGTCGTGAGCATTTTTCACATGTTTAATTAGTGGTGCTCCAAATAAATCTGGGCGCATGCTGTTTGTGGAAACCAAGGCATTGAATGTGGTTTGTAGGTCTTTGTTTTTGAAATTACTTGATACGCATTTAAAAATATCAGCATTATAATTGATGCTGTTGTCTGCATTCCAAAGATACTTATCTTGTTTTAAGGCTTCAAAAACCTCCATGGTATGTGGAGATACTATGTCTTGGTAATTAACCCTATTTGCTATGGCATCTCTGGTGAAAAAGGAGTAAGATCTGCGTAAATCTTTGTTTTGGGGATTGTATTTATTGGTAATATCATCTTCAAAAGAAAGTAAAGCCTCAAAATACAATTTGGTGTCTAAATTATCGCAAACTAAAATATTTTCTTTGTCGGCATATTTGTAATTGGTAAAAGAAGCCGATTTATTTTTACAGTTAAAAAGCGTGAAGCATAATGCAATAATTGAAAATTTTAATAGTGTTTTGCTCATCATTTTAATTTTAAATTGTTAATTATTCGGTTTTTAGTCTGTTTTGTTCTAAGTTTTCAGCCAATCTTTTTTCTATAATGGGCTCCAAAAGTGTTTTTCGTGGTTTTGTTTTTACAAACGGATACAATTCCAATTCGTGTTTCATTTTGTCATTTGGGTTGGGATGTTTATTGGTTCCCAACAAAATCTCTTCGCCATTATTGAATTGGTTCTGTTCTCTTTCGGCACTTTCCTTTATTTTCCTTTGGATGATGCCTTCTTTCAATTGTTTTAAAAACCCTCCATTGGCTTCAATATCTTTAAATAATTCCAGGGCTTTTTCAGCCAATTGCTGAGTGAGGCTTTCAATATAATAAACGCCATCTGCTGGATTGTTTACTTTGTCGAAATAACTTTCATGTTTTAAAACCAATAGTTGATTTCTTGAAATCCTACTGCCAAACTCATTGTCTTTATGGTATATGGCATCGTAAGCCAAATTGTTAATAAAATTTGAACCTCCTAAAATGGCACTCATGCATTCGGTTGTGGTTCGGAGCAGATTGGTATTGTAATCGTATAGTGTTTTATTGCGTTTGGTTGGTGTTGAAAATATCAGGCACTCGGTTGGTATGTTGTATTCCAAAGCCAATGTTTCCCATAAAATCCTTAAGGCCCTTAGCTTTGCAATTTCAAAGAAATAATTGGTGCCCAAGGAAACATTGAAAATTACTTGAAGGGTTTGCCTCGTTTCTTTTGCAACAACATCAAGATGATTTAAATATTCGTTAACATGAGCCATGGCATAAGCCAATTGCTGCACCATGGTTGCACCAGCGTTTTGGTATAAAGAAGCATCCACGCTCAAGGTTGCCGTTGTGTTTACTATGGTGTCCAATAGTTTTTGGTCTTCCTGCAAGTTTGCATACCAATTACCCGTTTTGGCCAGATTTCCTATGATATCTATAAGGATAAAGATATTTTTTGTTGAAGTTTTTTCGGTAAGTATCTGCACATAAGAAGCAGATAAAAACTGAAGTTCAAAAAACAGTTTTGTGTTATTTAAATCAATGTTTTTTAACAGGGTTTCAATTGAAATGTCTTCGGAAGGGATGATGAATTTTAGGCTTTCCGTCCCTTTATTCAACAGCTCTTGTGCTTTGGCATTGGACTTTTCCACATCTGCGACAAAAATGGTTTCACAAATGTTCCATTGTGTAGCTTTGGATGACGAAACATAGGGAAGGGAAGAAAACTCATCGGCATGATAAAATGGTTTTACATCAATTCCTTCATTCGATTTCCAGATTAAGGTGTCGTTATAATCGGCACCTTTTAAATCTGCTTGAATTTTTTGTTTCCATTCTTTGGATGAAACGTCGCTAAATTCCTCAAATAATTTTTTACTCATTTTTCTTTGCTTTAGCTAGGCTGTCTTGATATTCAATAATGAATATGTCTTCATTGTCCTTTTTCATGTAATATTTTTCGCGAGCCAATTTTTCCACACCTTCTTCTGTGCTTAATTCTTTAATGGCTTTACGGTCTTTTATAATTTCGTTTTTATAAAATTCTTTTTCGGCTTCCAGTTCTTCAATATCAGAGTTTAACTCGTTGTGAATTAACCAGGAATTAGCATCGAAAAAAAACATCCAAACAGCAAACACCACGAGTATCAAAACAAAAATGTTTTTAAAGGGTTTTAAGTATTTGCTTTGTTTTTTTGCCATTATACTAAACGATGATTAATGATGGTTTTAACAATGTCTATAGCCACTGTATTGTATTTATTATTTGGTATAATAATATCAGCATATTCCTTCATGGGCTCAATAAACTGCTGATGCATGGGTTTTAAGGTGTTTTGATATCTAGAAAGAACTTCTTCTATATCGCGACCTCTTTCGGTAATATCACGTTTTAACCTTCTTATTAATCGTTCATCACTATCTGCATGAACAAATATTTTTATGTCGAACATGTCCCTTAATTCAGGATTTGTTAGTATTAAAATACCTTCAACAATCATTACTTTTCTGGGATGTGTTAAAATGGTGTCTCCAGTTCTGTTGTGTTTTATAAAGGAATATACAGGTTGATGAATGTCGTTTCCTTTTCTTAATTCTTTTAAATGGCTTTCCAGTAATTCAAAATCTATGGAACGAGGATGGTCAAAATTAATTTTTACACGTTCATCAAAACTTAAGTGGGACGTGTCTTTATAATATGAGTCTTGTGAAATCACACCAACTTCCCCTTCAGGTAATTGGTTTAAAATTTGATTGACCACTGTGGTTTTTCCACAGCCTGTTCCACCTGCAATTCCTATAATTAGCATGAATATGTATTTTATTTAAAGCACAAATTTAGTTATTTACATTGGAAATACGAGAGGTATTTACGAAACTTACAGGACACTATTTTTAATTTTCAGGTAATAGCTTTACAATGCCTAAATTCTCTATTCCAACATAGATATAGCCATCTGGACCTTGTTCAAGGGAACGAACGCGACCAAGGCCTTCTAAAATTTTTTCTTCTTTAATTACTTTCTTTCCATCCAAAACACACCTGCTTACATATTGAAATTTTAAGGAGCCAACCAGTAAGTTGCCTTTCCATTCGGGATACACACTACTGGAAATAAAAGCCATTCCACTAGGAGCAATGGAAGGTACCCAATAGTGAATAGGAGGTTCAATTCCTGGCAAGGTGGTGTAGTCTGAAATTTTAGTGCCAACATAATTAACGCCGTAAGACACTTTTGGCCAACCGTAATTTTCACCAGCTTTTATAATGTTAATCTCGTCGCCACCTTTTGGGCCATGCTCATGAGACCAGATTTCTCCAGTCTCTGGATGAATTTTCATACCTTGAGGATTTCGGTTACCATAGGTGTAAATGGCTTTTTTGGCATTTGGGGTATTGTAAAATGGATTATTTTCTGGAATGCGACCATCATCAAAAAGCCTGTAAACCTTTCCTCCATCTCTAGTAAGGTCCTGAGGATTAATGTCTTCTTCGCCTCTGTCTCCAATGGTAAAATACAAATAGCCTTCTTTATCAAACACGATTCTTGAACCAAAATGATAGCCTACAGGAGTGTTTGGGCTGGCTTTATAAAGCAGTTCCTTGTTTATAAGTTGGTTGTCTTTTATTTGTGCTCTCATTATGGCAGTGTTGCAACCTTCTTCTTCACCTTCGGGAGACGCATAGGAAAAATAAATCCAACCGTTGTTTTTATAGTCAGGATGTAATTCAATATCCATAAAGCCACCTTGACCAAGAAGTTCAATTTCAGGAAGCCCTTCAATAAGGGTTTTTTTTCCATCTTTGAAATGAATCAACTCACCCTTTTTTTCAGTAATCAACATGGCGTTGTCTGGTAAAAAGGCAAAACCCCAAGGAATGTTCAATTCAGGGACTATAATTTGGTATGTATCTTTGGAAGCCGGTTCTTTTTTTGCTTGCGCACAAGCTAAGATGCTGATAAAACAAATAAGAATGTAAAGCGAATGACGAATTTTCATGTTTATAAGGTTTAATCCATAAATTTAAAAAATAAAAGTTGTTTGTTGTTAAAGAAAAGCTATATATTTGCACCTCAAAATTTAGATAACCAATTCGGGGTGTAGCCCCTCGACATTGCTCGGGGTAAACCACACTACGAATTTTACATTTTTCGGGGTGTAGCGTAGCCCGGTTATCGCGCCGCGTTTGGGACGCGGAGGTCGCAGGTTCGAATCCTGCCACCCCGACTTAATAAGCCAAAAAATCATTTTGATATTTTGGCTTATTTTTTTGGAAAGCAATTTGTTTGCTTTGACAAACAAAACAATCAAAGGTTCCAAAAATTCTTATGCAAAGAATTGGTATTATAAAAAAATGCTATTTCCTATTGTTCCAAGCGCAGCCAAAAACAATATAGTATCCAAAATCGTGATTGGACCAAGCCACATCTATTCCCATTCTAATTTTAAATTTCCTTGCAATTAAATATCTAAACCCAGTTCCGTAATTATAAATCAATTCAGCATTGGAAAAGGAGTCGTTTTCTTCAACAGCCTTAGCTAAGCCACCAAAACCCATTAAACTCCTCCTTGTGGTAAAATCAAAACGTTGTTCTGTTTCCATTACATAGGTGGATTTGCCTTGATATCGCATTTTAGGTACACCTCGTAAATTTATATAGGGTTCTGTGTAAAAAGGAGCGTCCTTGAATTGCATTTCTGAAGCAAGTCGCAGTCCGCTAACCAATTTAGGTGTAAACTGATGGTAATACAATGCAGAAATTTCCAAATTTCCAAACGTATAATCGCTTCCTGTCCAATTGGCATTAAAATGATAGGTTGTGTTTATTAAAAATCCTTTATCAGGAGTAAAAATATTGTCTCTGTTATCAAACTCCACTACAAGTCCAGGGCTGCTTAAAATACTTTTCAATGATTTTTCTTCAACAAAATCTGGAAGTGTTTCAAATTGAAGGAAAATACAATCCTTTATAGGATTCAATAAAAAATCACTGTAATCCAATTTATTGTCCAAAGAATCCCTGAGGGTTTTTTTTTGGTTTGGTAGATTGTGCATAACTTGAAAATGCAAAAACCAGAGTTGTGATTATTACCAAAACACATTTTAAAATTCTCATACTTCCGTTCATGATTAAAATAAAAGTAAGCATATTTTTTATGTAATTAAAAAATAGAATGTTTTTTTAAAGTATTACGTTAATATTTTAATAACAGTTGGTAGTTTTATGGTATTCCGGGTAATAATTGGTAGTTTTGCCCAAATTATTAAAAAACACAATTTTATGAGTCATGTAAAAGAGAATGATACGGTTAAAGTTCATTACACAGGAAAATTAAGTAACGGTCAAGTGTTTGACAGTTCTTTGGATAGAGATCCTTTAGAGTTTACACTTGGTCAAGGTATGTTGATTCCTGGTTTTGAAAAAGCTGTATTGGATATGAAGGTAGCCGATAAGAAAACAGTTGTTATTGCCAAAGAAGAAGCATATGGTGACGTTAGGAAGGAGTTGTTCCACGAAGTGAAAAAAGAACAATTACCTCAAGATATGGCACCAGAAGTAGGTATGGGATTAGCATCAAAAAATCCAGATGGATCTGAAAATCAGTTTCGAGTGGTTGCTGTAAATGAAGATCATATTATTGTTGATGGAAACCACCCTTTGGCTGGTCAAGATTTAACTTTTGAATTGGAATTGGTTGAAATAAAATAACAGTTATCCAACATAACCACAAAGCCTGGGAAAACCCAGGCTTTTTTATGCCTAAATGTTAAATTATTTATAATTACAGCCTTAAATTGAAAAATCTATGGTATTATATATTAAATCAACGTGCCGAACTGGTTAAAAGTCAAGGACTTTTAGTAAATTGCATATGTAGATGATACCAATTTGGTATTTAGATTTGTTAGAGAGAAAATCTCACAGATTACAAAATTATTAACTAAAAAAATTAAATGATCATGGGAAAAGAAAGTAGTACATTATTGGGAATATTGGCAGGAACTGCCATAGGAGCCACTTTAGGAATTTTGTTTGCACCAGACAAGGGTTCTAAAACCAGACAAAGAATAGCCGATGAAGCTGCAGCTGCCAGAGATAGAGTGTCTGAAGAAGCACATCACTTAAGGGACAAGGTGGCTCATTCGGTTTCCAGTAAAAAAGAAACCTTGGATGAGCAATTGGAAACTATAGTAAGCAATGTAAGCCACAAGACAGAAGACGTAATTACTTCTTTGGAAAAAAAATTAAGCGAACTAAAAGCTAAAAACAAAAAGTACCAAAAATCTTAATTTGAATGAACCTTTTTGAATCTATAAACAATACATCTGGCAAGATGGCAGATGCAGGAGAAATTTATGTAAAAAAATCACAAGAATACATTAAATTAAAAGTATTCCAACAGATTAGTATTTCTGTAAGTTTTTTTGCAAAAGCCCTTATTATTGGAGGTTTGCTATTTGTCGGATTGTTTTTCTTGGCATTTGCACTGGCTTTGGCTATAGGTGAATGGCTTAACAGCTTGGCCTTGGGATATTTAATAGTTGCTGCCATTTTTTTAATTGTAACAGCTGTAGTATATTACAACAGAGCTTTTATTAACAATAAAATTATTAAAAGTCTATCTTCTAAATTTTTTGACACCTAACACATGAAACAATATCACTCTTTTGAAGACATAGAAACAGATTTAAAACGTCTGGATTTGGAAAGACATATTGCTTGGGAAGAAATGAAACTTATAAAAAGTGAATTTCAAGAAGAATTAAAACCAGCAAATTGGTTACAAACTGCACTTAATATAGCAGGAAAATATGGCTTGTTTTTACTTACTAAGCGTATTTTTAAATAAAACTCATTTCAACAAAGGATAAAAAGGAATCGTTAAATGGTTCCTTTTTAATTTTAAAGTAACTACAGACTTAATTATGTTTTAATATATGCAACTATGGTAAAACTTTACATCATAGGAATCAGTATTTTACTGGTTGCCATAATAGCCAATGCAGTAGCCATTAAAATTGGGCTTAAATCCTGGTACGTTTTTATACAGTTGTTGAGTGACATAGGGTTAAGCGCTTTTAGGGAGCTAAACCTGTGGGATTATTTTTGGATGTTTTTAGGGTATCCTTTAACCTTGGGGTTGGGTTATTTATTGGGAGCCAAACTTTATGCTATTTTCTTTTGAATAAAAGAATGAAGATTTACTCTTAATAACACTTTACGTTTTTAATAAAAATTAAATTTTCAGAAACCACCTAATGGGATCATAGGTTTTTGATTTTTAAGGATTTGAGCTAATATTTGAATTTTTTGAGTCAGTCCTTAAAGAGTCAATTAAATATCTTTGAGTGAAACTTAAAATCAATACAATTATGAAGACTCTTAAAACATTTATGGCAGTATGCCTTCTATTTATAACATTAGGTGTCACTGCTCAAAACGACAAAGACAAAGAAGTAATGGCGCATGCCGACAAGGCAAAAGCAGCATTATTGGAAAAAGATCCAGGACTGGAGAAATTTTTTGACAGTGCCTCAGGCTATGTTATTTTTCCTACCATAGGAAAAGGAGCACTGGTTATTGGAGGTGCTATGGGTAATGGTGTGGTGTATGAAAACGGAAACGCCATTGGGATGGCCAACATTAAAAAACTAAGTGTAGGGCTTCAAGCTGGAGGACAAGCATTAACTGAGGTTATCTTTTTTGAAACAGATGAAGCATTGGAAAAGTTCAAGGAAGGAAATTTTGAATTTGCAGCTCAAGTTTCTGCAGTGGTTGCAGACAAAGGGGTTTCTGAAGACGCGAATTATAGCGACAATGTTATTGTGTTTGCTATGCCAAAAGCAGGTTTAATGGCCGACACTTCGGTTGGAGGACAGAAATTTGAATACCATCCATTCAAATAATACAACAAAAACCTATAAATATAAAAGGTTGGCAATTGGTCAGCCTTTTTTTTTATAAATTTAATTGAGTTAAGTAAAAGTTGTTTTCAGTTAACCTAATAAGGGATATCATAATAGATTTATATCATGACAGAAGCAAACACAAAAACATTTAAAATACAGGACTTGCCTTCATTGATTGTGGATACCTATAAGGCTTGGGATGCCAGTAACCCTTTTAGGTTGAGTGCTGTAGTGGCCTATTACGCCGTACTTTCCATGCCTGGACTATTGGTTATCATTATTAATTTGGTAGGTTCTGTTTGGGGAGTTGAAATCGTTCAAGGAAAATTAACCGATGAAATATCCAGTGCCTTGGGACGTGATGCAGCCGAATCCATTCAGACCATGATGATAGAAACACAAAATGAAAACAAAAGCACCATGGCAACTATTCTGGGTATTGCAACCTTGATTTTTGGTGCTACAGGAGTTTTTTATCATCTACAATTGTCATTAAATCAAATTTGGCAAGTTGGCTCAGAAAATTCAATGACTTTTTTAAAAATGCTATGGAGCCGAGCCAGAAGTTTTGCTTTTATTTTGGCCATGGGTTTTTTATTGCTGATTAGTTTTTTAATTACTGCCGCTATTTCGGTTTTAACAGATTACATTCAAAGCTTGTTCCCAGATTTAATAGTTTACATTGCTTTTGTCATGGATTTTATTGTTTCCGTTGGGATTATAACGGTGTTATTTGCCATGATTTTTAAATTTTTGCCCGATGCTAAAATTAGATGGAAAACGGTATGGATTGGTGCTGTTATTACTTCGGTATTGTTTGTTTTAGGAAAATTTTTGTTGGGTCTCTATTTTGGTGAAGCCAATCCAGGTTCTACTTATGGTGCAGCAGGTACCATTGTATTGATACTGCTTTGGGTTTCTTATTCTTGCTTAATTTTATTTTTTGGTGCCCAATTTACTTGGGTCTATGCAGAACGTTATGGTTTGGGAATCCAGCCTAGTTCAAAAAAGGAAAAACTAAAGGCATAATCTTAACATGTTTTTATTTATTTATTTTCAAATCCAAATATCCAAAAACCAAGTTTATAATTATAACCAATAAGGTAAGGACTATAAGTTCAAAAAACATGGAAGTGGCAGCCAAACATCCTGCACCTGCACTGCACCAAACCGTTGCAGCTGTTGTTAATCCTTTTATGGTGTCCTTTTTCTGTAATATCACACCACCTCCTAAAAAACCAATTCCTGTAACCACTTGACTTAGTACACGTGTTATGTCTGCGTAATCCTCACCTTGAAATTTAAGTGATATCAAAACATATACTGCAGCACCAATGGCTACCAATGCATTTGTTTTTAAACCAGCACTTTTGCCTTTATATTCTCTTTCCAAACCAATAAGAAGACCCGAAACTGTGGCTATGCCAATCTTTATGGAAAAATCCAAAACCTCTTTTGCTTCAAAAGTAAATAACTCAGATATCATATTCTTTTAGTTAAAAAAAACACCTCTAATTGTGTGTTAGAGGTATTTATTTGGGGTTGGTATTAAAGGTTACAAGTAACTCTTACCAGTTTTCAATTTCATTTTTCAATTTTTCTTTGGTCTTTCCAGTTTTTTCTTGAAGTTTACCTAACATTTCGTCAAATTTTCCTTCAGAATAGGTTAAATCGTCGTCGGTAAGCTTACCGTATTTTTGTTTAAATTCACCTTTAACCTGTTTCCATTTTCCTTCTAATTGATCTTTGTTCATGATGTATGTTTTTTTAAAAATTAATATTATTTTAATAGTCACAATTTAGGCATACTTAACCTGTGTTATTGACTCAAAAAAATAATTTGTTGCACCAATTAAAATAGGAGTGTAAGATAGGAGTGTATTTTTTTTGAGAGCAACATTTTTTTGAGAGCAACATTTTTTTGGATTGTGTTAAACATACTAAATGCATTTAATCATATTTGATTGATTTTGTGTCAGTCATTTAAAAAATTAAATTAATATAGATTATGGACATTCCAAGTATTAAAAACGAAGACCAATACGAAGCCTTAAGAGACAAAGGTTACAGTAAACAAAAAGCAGCCAGAATTGCCAATTCCCCTAATTCCGGTAAAAAAGGAGGAAAGGCTAAACCCTATGAAGAATGGACTAAAGAAGCGCTGTATGAACAAGCCAAACAGGTAGATATCAAGGGACGTTCTAAAATGGACAAACAAGAACTTATTCATGCCTTAAGGAACAACTAAAAACCAATCAACTTATAACTACTAAACCATAACCATGATCAACGCTAAAATAATACGCCAAATTTTTTTACTTCTATTAATCGTTTTAATAGGAGTCCTTATTTTTAGGGAAATGACACCTTATTTTTCTGGTGTGTTGGGTGCCATAACCTTGTATGTTTTGCTTAAAAGAAGCATGGTCAAGTTGGTCAATAAAGGCTGGAACCCGAATTTAGCTGCCGTATCATTAATGGTCCTGTCATTTTTTTCCATTTTAATTCCCATAGCTGGAGCTGTATTGATGCTGGGAAACAAAATAGGGAAAGCAGCAAACAATTCCGAAAAGGTAACGCGAGCCATAAAAACACAATTGGGTGAACTGGAAAGCCGTTTAGGATATGATTTAACTTCCCAGATTGATGCTTCAGCCATTTCCAGTTGGCTTTCCGAAAATTTGCAGAACTTTGCAGGTGGTACATTTAATACAGCCATAGCCATAGCCATTATGTACTTTCTATTGTTTTACATGTTAACCAATAGAAAACAGCTTAAAGAATCTTTAATGGAATACATTCCTATTAGTAAAGACAATTTAAAAATATTAGGAAAAGAAACCAGGGAAATGGTACGTGCCAACGCCATTGGCATTCCTTTGGTAGCAATTGCACAAGGAATTGTTGCATTGATTGGTTTTTTGATTTTTGGTATAGAAAGCCCTTTCTTTTGGGCCATAATTGTTACCATTGGCTCCATGATTCCCTTTGTAGGAAACCTTTTGGGTACCATTCCGGTGTTTATTTTAACCATCTCCAATGGAGATACATTTCAAGCTTGGGGAATTTTAATCTATGGAATAGTGGTCGTGGGTTCTACCGATAATTTAATCCGTTTATACGTGCTTCAAAAACTGGATAATGTGCATCCATTGATTACTTTAATAGGAGTAATTGTCGGGATTCCGTTATTTGGGTTTATAGGCTTGATTTTCGGACCTTTATTGGTTAGTCTGTCACTGATAATCGTTCGTATATATAAAAAGGAGTATGCGCCAAACGAAAAAGATCGACTTTAATTGATTAGCCATAAAGGCTCTGTTATTGAATTTTTTTTACAAAAAATACCACTCAAACCTTAATTGCATCAAAATTTTTTTGTTTACGGTTAAGCATTGTTCCATGTAATAAATAATTTGCAGTATAAATTTAAGTTATGATGAATGTAGCAGAACAAATAAGATTGGAAAACATAGCAGACACCGAATATGAAATATTCGCATTGTTAAAACAAAGATATAGTCCAAGGACTTTTAAAAAGGAATCTATAAAAAGCAGACACCTCAATCAGCTTTTTGAGGCAGTTCGTTGGTCTGCAAGTTCCAATAATTTGCAACCATGGCGTTTTATTTATGCCGAAAAAGGAACGGAAGCCTATAAAAAAATTTACAACTGTTTAAGCGATTTCAACAAATCCTGGACAGACAATGCACCAGTTTTAATGCTCACTGCTTATAAAGAAAAAACTAAAGAAGGTAAAGATAACTTTCACGCTTTGCACGATTTGGGCTTGAGTATGGGGTCTTTAACCGTTCAAGCGCAATATTTGGGAATAGCTGTTCACCATATGGCAGGAGTGGACTGGCAAAAGGCACAAAAAGAATTTAACGTTCCTGAAGGATATCATATCTCAACAGCTGTTGCCTTGGGATATTATGGTGGCGATTTGGAAGACCTTCCAGAAGATTTGCAAGAACAGGAAACTGCCAAGCGCAATAGGGTTTCACAAGAGGAATTTGCTTTTAAGGAAACATGGAATCCAAAAGAAAAATAATCAAACAATAAAAAAAGAAATTATGAAGATAGGAATAATAGGAAGTGGAAATATAGGAGGAAATTTAGGGAAACATTGGGCAAAAGCAGGACATGACGTGCTGTTTAGCTCCAGGCATCCAGAGGAACTTAACGATTTGGCTCGTGAAGCTGGCAACAATGCAAAAGCAGTTAGCGTAACCGAAGCCTTTGAAGCCAATGCTGATGCTTATTTGTTGGCAACTCCATTTAAAGCCATCGATAAAATTTCAGAATTGTATGCTGGCGAATATGGCAACAAAGTGATTATAGATGCTACCAATCCATATCCTGAACGAGATGGCGAGATGGCTCAAGAAGTAAGGAATGCCAATTACAATGCAACCGAATATACAGCTATGAAATTCAATACGGCAAAAACAGTAAAAGCTTTTAATACCATAAAAGCTGAAGATTTGCGCGATCGTGCGTTTAGGGAGTATGATAAATTATCTGTGCCTTTTGCAGCTCAAGATGAGGAAAGCAAAGCTGTGGGACAACAGCTTATAGAAGATATAGGTTTCGATGCCTTTTACATAGGAAATTTAAGCGATACCAACATCATGGATCCAGATCAGGCAATTTATGGAAAAGCTGTGGAGGTTGGAAAATTAAAAGAATTGGTAGATGCTACAAGAATTCATTAGGAATCAAATGAATTTCAAAATATTTTAAAACTATCTCTGCCCAAAACCTCATGTTAATTTATTAATTTTAAAGAAAAGGAACACCTAACACTAATAAACTAACAGATGAGCTTGGAAATAATCTTAATGTTTACAGTACTACTTCTTACAGTAGTACTTTTTATGTTTGAGATTTTTCCAATGGACAAAATTGCCTTTTTCATTATTGTATTACTTATTTTACTTGGCTTGGTAACACCAGAAGAAGGTATTAGTGGGTTTTCAAACAGTGCCACCATTGCTGTATTGGCTCTCATGATTTTGGCTATTGCTATGGAAGAAAATGGAGTCATCAGCTGGTTGACTTCTGGAATGAGCAAAGTCAAGTCCTTGCCAGTTTTTGTTATGGCACCTATTTTTATGTTTGTAGCTGCAGGCATTTCGGCCTTTATAAGTACCACAGCAGTTGTGATAGTGTTTATAAAAATGATCAATCAGCTTTCTGAAAAGTATCAAATTCCTCAATCCAAGTTGCTTTTGCCCATCTCTTTTGCTGGTATTTTAGGTGGCTCCTGTACTTTAATGGGAACTTCAACAAATTTAATAGTGAATTCTGTTTCTAAAAATTTAGGAGCTGAAAAATTGGGGTTTTTTGAATTTACGGAACTGGGTCTTATTTTTTTGGGAATTGCCATTGTGTATTTAACACTAACCTTGCGTTGGTTGCCTTGGGGAAAGAAACAGAATTTAAACAAAGATTATGAAATTGAAAACTACATCACTAGTGTGCGGGTCACACCTAACTCAAAATTGGTTGGAAAAAGAATTGATGATAGTTTTTTGCACGACAATCCTGAAGTCTCACTGTTAAGGCTCACCAGAAACAACCACGCTCACAATTCTCCAGGAAAATACATCACGCTTAAAGCAGGAGACGAGTTGTTGTTAATGTGCGATCTTCAAAATTTATCGCGTATCAGCAAGTCAGAAAACATGAGCATCATTCATGAAAAAGAGCATTTAAATAAGCAACAAGACAAAACAGGTGCCAATACAAGTGAAATAGAACTGGAGGAAATGATTTTTGTGGAACTTCTTATGTTGCCAGGCGCATCGTTGTTGGGTAAAACATTAGGTAACCTTAGGGATTTTATGATACAGGATGCCATTCCCATTGCTATTAAAAAACGAAAAACCTTGGTAAATGTTAACGAAAGAATGATTCACAGTAGTAAAGACAAACTAACACTTAAAGCAGGCGATAGATTGTTGGTGGAAATATCCAAAGAAAAACTTTACGCTTTGGAAACCATGGAAAATGTAGTGGTTTTGCAACAATTGGATAAAATTGATAAAACCTCAAAAACAAAACGCTACTTTACGTTTTCTGTACTGTTATTGGTAATTGCATTGGCTGCTTCCGGTTTGTTGTCCATTATGGTAAGTGCCCTAACAGGGATCTGTTTGTTGTTGGTTACCAAAAATTTAAACCTGAACACGGTTTATAAAAAGATAAATTGGCAAATATTTTTCTTGTTGGCAGGCATGATCCCTTTGGGTGTGGCCATGCACAATACAGGAACAGATATGTGGATTTCAGAAAAGTTGCTTGGTTTTTTGCACAACCAACCAAACAATATCATTATTGGCACATTGTTTTTGGTTACCATGATAATGAGTGGTGTGGTTAGCAATAATGCAACTGCCATTATTATGACACCTATTGCCATTTCCTTGGCACATGGTATGGGACTGGATTTTAAACCGTTTATCCTGGCAGTTATGTTTGCTGCCAATTTTAGTTTTTTTACTCCAGTTGGTTATCAAACAAATGCTTTAATATATGGTATAGGTAATTATCGTTTTCAGCATTTTCTTTTTATAGGAGGCGTGCTCAGTCTCATATTATGGATAGTTGCCACCTTTTTATTAACCAAAATGTTATAAAATTTATAATTATGGATCAAAATTTTTCTATTGAAGAAGCTGTAAACAAATTGTGGGATAAAATGGATGGTTGGATGGAAGCCATTATATTGAAATTGCCAAACCTGGTTTTGGCTGTTTTAATCATGATTGTTTTTTATTTTATAGCTCGAGGTGTAAAGAAGTTGTTCAATAAATTCCTCTTAAATCGAATTAGCCAAAAATCCATTCAGGATATCATTTCCAAAATGATATTTGTAACCGTTATCTTAATTGGGTTTTTTATAGCGCTTGGCGTTATGGAGCTCAACAAGGTGTTAACCAGTATCCTTGCTGGAGCAGGAGTTGTTGGTTTGGCTGTTGGTTTGGCACTGCAAGGCACATTAAGCAATAGTTTTGGAGGTTTAATCCTTTCGTTTATGCCAAAATTAAAAATAAACGATTATATAGAAACAGACAGCGTTAAGGGTTTTGTGTCCGAAATCAGTTTAAGGAACATTGTACTGCGCAGACCAGATAACAATTACGTCATTATCCCAAATTCCAAGTTTGTGGATAACTCGTTTACCAATTATTCATTAAGTAAAAGAAGCCGGATTGCTGTTTCTTGTGGTGTAGGTTATGAGAGCAATTTACAAGAGGTGGAAGATTTGGTGGTTAAAATTATTTCTGAAAATTTTGAACAAAAAGAAGGAGAGGAAGTTGAATTTTTCTTTACCGAATTTGGTGACAGCTCCATTAATTTTATGACACGCTTTTGGATAGATATGGTAAAAAGCAAAGAAAAACACGCTGAAACACATAAAGCCATAAAACTTATAAAAAGTAATTTTGATAAACATGGCATTAACATTCCTTTTCCAATTCGCACCTTGGATTTCAGTAAAAACACCATGCGTATTGAGAACAACAACAGTTCTAAAAATCAACCGGAATAATTAAGGGATATTGAACCTCAATCCATTGCTTGTGTTTTCCCATACTTGGTTCCTTTAGGCTTTTTTAAGAAAGTTAAAAACTTGCTTTCTAAGCTTATTTATATCAAATAAATGGTATATCTTTAGAATCCTTTAAAAAAAATTAAGGACCTATTCATTCATTAATGACTTTATTTGTAAAATACGATTTGGATTTGCTCTGCAAAACGCTTTTAAAAGAACAGCTGGATGCTCAAGATATTTCCTATAGTCTGGGAAGTCTGGGAGAGATTCACATTGAAGGGAAACTATCGCCAGAAAAGCAGGAAAATTTAACAGCTGCTTTAAAAAAATATGGCATAGACATTTTATCCAAACAAAAAGTGTCTTTAATAGATAGAATAAAAAATGCCATAGACGATTATTTAAGGAATGAAGATTTCCGTACAGAAAAACTATCAACTTATCTATCCAATAAGTTGCATTATTCTTATGCGCATTTATCCACTGTTTTTTCAGAAAACACCTATATGTCTGTAGAAAACTATACCATTCTAAAAAAAATTGATTTGGCAAAAGAACTTATTTGCAATACCAATTTAACACTTACGGAAATTGCTTTTCGTTTAGATTATAGTAGTGTGGCTCACTTATCCAGGCAATTTAAAAAAACAACAGGCTTGACACCTAGTGTTTTTCAAAGCATCATGAACAAGAAAAAAAACTAGCACAAACCATCTTTATACTATTTAAATGAGTGATAATATACTTAACATAGCTTTAGCAGACGACGACGAGGACGACCGAATGCTATTTAGTGAAGCAATCAACGAAATAGAGATTAGAACAAAATTGTCGCTCTTTAACCATGGTCAAGAGTTAATGGATTATTTAACCTTGCCCAACGTGGTATTGCCAAACCTTATTTTTTTGGACCTTAATATGCCAATTAAAAATGGACAACAGTGTTTAATGGAAATTCGTAACAATCCAAAACTTAAAGATTTGTGTGTTGCTATTTATTCTACTTCTTCTTCAGAAAAAGATATAGAAGAAACTTTTTTAAATGGGGCAAACATTTATGTAAATAAGCCCAATAACTTTAGTAAATTGCGGGAAGTGGTTGAGAAGGTGCTACAGCTAAATTGGCAATACCATACGTCCAATTTAAATAAAGAGACCTTTCTTTTCCGTATTTAAAGTTAAATGTTACCATGGATTTTAAGCACGTATATACATCTTCAAAAACGTATATAATTTTATTGATAGTTGCTTTGGGTTTGCTTGTGTTTACTGCAAGTATTACTTATCTGCAAATATTGAACATGCAAAAATCATCGGAACTGGTAAAGCATACCTTGCAGGTTTATAATGCCATAGGCGATCTAACAACCCATTATTCTCAAGCAGAATCAGAGGAATTTAGGGAAGAATTGCTAAAAACAGGAGGTGCTGGAATGGCTTTTAAAAATTATAGGGAAGAAGGCCAGACCATTCTTGATAGCTTAAAAACCCTAACCTCAGACAATAAAGAACAATTAGCGCGTTTAGAATCTTTTGAAGTTTTATTGGATAAGTTGTACACACAGCTGCAGCAGTTGGATGCCGTGAATTTTAAAAACAGTGAGGAAGCTCTGTCTTACAGTCAATCCCAGAAAATGAAAATAAATGGCACCTTGTACCATCTTCGGAATGCCAAAAACGAACTTCTGGCCTACGAACAGCGTTTAATGCAAGAACGCGAAGTTAATTATAATTCGCATAAATCCTTGGCTCCTTTAACCTTATTGGTGCTTACCTTTTTTGCCTTGTTGGTGTTTGTGCTTTCCTTTATCAGGATTTATAAAAACAAAAGACGCTTTAGAAAATCGGAGGCCTTTTTAAAAAACGTTCTGTCAACTACCGATAATGTTGTTAATTATTACGAACCCATTTTTAATAATAATAACGACATCATAGACTTTAAAATTCTCTATGCAAACGATTGTAACAGGGATTATTTTGGCTTGGAACCAGATGAAATGATTGGGGATTCTGTTTTAAATGTCTTTCCTTTTCTTTCGGAAAATGGAGAGTTTAACAAAATGAAACAGTGTTATCTTGAACAAACCAAAGAAATTTCCGATAGACAAATAGTGGTTCAAGACTCCAATATGTGGTTTGAGTCCATTGTAACACCATTGGCAGATGGAATTTTGGAAACAGCTAGAAATACCACAGCAGAAGAAGAAGCCAAAGAAATTCAATTGGCATTTAAAAAACGTTTGGAAAGCCAAAATTTAAGATTGTTGGACAACAGGGCGTTTTTAGGAAATATCTTTAAAAGTATCTCTCATGTAGTTATGCACTTTAAAAGCATTCGCAATACCAAGGGAGAGATTGTAGATTTCAAGATTTTATTTGTAAACGAAAGAATCAATCCAATCACAGGAGATCTTCCAGAAGAATTAAAAAACAGAAAAGTATCTAAGGTTTTTCCAGATATTTTTAAAAATGGTGTTTTTGAACATCTGGTAAACGCCATAGAGCTTAATAGACCTGAAGAATACGAAGTCCCTCACGAAAAAAATGGTAAAACCACTTGGTTTCGTGCAACAGCCATAAAATTAGGGGATGGCGTGACTGTTACCACAAGGGATATTACTGAAGAAAAAGAAAAAGCAAATCAGCTTATCAAGTTAAACGAACAGTTGGTTATAAGGAACTCCATTTTAACAGATGCCGAAAAAATAGCTAAAATTGGCAGTTTTTTATGGTATTTAGAATCTGATATTACCGAGATTTCTGATAATTTCTTTCAGATGTTGGGTTATAAAGCAAATGAATTTAAACCTTCGCCTGAAACCTATAAGAAATTCATTCATCCAGATGATTTGGAATTGGTGGCCGAAAAAACAAAACAATCCTTAACCACTTTAAAACCTAATGAATACACTTATCGTGTTGTTACAAAAAGTGGCCATGTTAAATATTTTAAAACCAATGGACAGTTTATAAATAAAGATGATGAAACAGTCATGATTGGTGTGGTCCAAGACGTGACCCAAAGTATAGAAGCCGAAGAGAAGTTGCGAAAAAGCAATTTGGAACTCCTGCAAAGCAATGCCGAATTGGAATCTTTTAATCGTGTGGCCAGTCATGATTTACAAGAACCACTCCGTAAAATTCAATTGTTTATTTCTAGGATAGAAGATAAAGAGTCCGATCGATTTTCCAATAAAAGTTTGGAATATTTTACGAAAGTAAAAAATGCTGGAAAGCGCATGCAATCACTAATTCAGAACTTATTGGCCTATTCCAGAATTGACAGCACTAAAACAGATTTTGAAACAGTGGACTTAAATCTGGTATTGGAAAAAGTATTGGACGATTTGGCTACCAACATTAATGAAACCCAAACAAGCGTTCATGCAGATGCACTTCCGGAAATAAAAGGCGTCTTTTTTCAAATGGAGCAACTATTTGCAAATTTAATTTCCAATGCTATCAAATATAGAAGTAGCATTGAAACACCTGTAATCCATATTACTTCTGAAAAAATACATTCTGCCGATATTCCTGAAACATTTTTAAAAACAAGTAAACAATACCATAAAATTTCCGTAATGGACAATGGTATTGGTTTCGATGTTAAATATGCCGATAAGATTTTTGAAGTGTTCCAGCGTTTGCACCAAAAAAACGAATACTCAGGAACCGGAATAGGCTTGGCCATTTGCAAAAAAATTGTTGAAAACCATAACGGTTACATATTTGCCACAGCAAAACTGGGAACAGGAGCGCAATTCATTATGTATTTGCCTGCTTAAAAACTAATTCTTTTTAATTGCTTTTTTATTCTTTTTTCTTCACCAAGACACCTTAAACAAGCATTTAGGTGACGTTTTAACACATTTTAACTTAAAATCCAATAGTTGTACAACACAATGCCAAAATTGTGTAATAGGGAAAGCTGCCTAAGTAACGATCTTTACTTTAAATAAAAATCAAACCATACTTTAAAACATAAACCCTATGAAAACTGCATATTTAGAATCAAATGTTATCAAGACCATGTTAGAACAAATGAAGACTAATTTTGGTGGTAAATTAACAAAGGAATTAAAAGAATATACTTTAGAGATCAATAATGATATAGGTAAAGGTATCATTAAAGGAATGTCACTTAAAGG
This sequence comes from uncultured Xanthomarina sp., assembly GCF_963971605.1. NCBI lineage: Bacteria > Pseudomonadati > Bacteroidota > Flavobacteriia > Flavobacteriales > Flavobacteriaceae > Xanthomarina > uncultured Xanthomarina sp. The sequence goes on along the minus strand of NZ_CAXATZ010000002.1, from coordinate 55,377 downwards.
AGGGATTTCGTATTTGGAATTTGATATGGTTTTTTATCACGATTTGGAGCTTTCCATCAATACACCCAACAAAAACCCTATATATTTCACCTATTGTTCAAAAGGAATCTTAACCCATAGTTTTGGACATAAAGGAGAAAAACGTTCTCTGGAAAGTTATCAAACAGGGATTTTGACCAGTAAGAGAAACGATGAAAACATCTTATATTTTACAAAAGATGAACAGTTGAAAACCACGTTGATTACAGTTCAAACCGGAAAAAAAGAGAACAATCCAGAAGTGGATGGTTTAAAGGCTAAATTGCGCGAAACGTTCTTTAAAGAGGAAGACTCTGGAAATTTTATCTACATAGGATCACATAATTTAAAAATTGCAGAAAAAATAGAACAACTAAATGCCATTTCTCAAAAAGGAATTGTAAGAAGTTTGTTAATTCAAGGTCTGGTACATGTTATTTTGGCCTTGGAGATTCAACAACATAAAGACGACCTTAAAAACCAAAATCTTCAAACAGGTTCTCTAACTCTTAGGGATATGGACACCATAAAAGAAGTAACACAATTTATAAACAACAATTCAGAATCTCAAATAACCATTTCGCAACTGTACAGTCAATTCGGGCTTTCACCATCAAAACTACAAGAAGGCTTTAAGTTAATGCATGGACACACAGTAACCGAATACATTAGGGAAGTACGTATTAAAAAAGCCGAAGAGCTTATTAAAAATACAGATATGAACATTTCTGAGGTGGTTTATACCATAGGATTGACAAGTAGAAGTTATTTTTCAAAAATTTTCAAGGAAAAATATAACTGTAGCCCAAAGGACTACAAGTTTGCACAACGTAGTATGGCAATTTCTGCCTAATTACCGATAGTGTTAAAACTTTTATTATTAGAATAAATGGTTTTAGAATGCTTGGTTTAACTTCATGCAAATTTAATGTATAATTAAAACCTAAAAATCATGATACGCAATTATGAAACCTGCATTCAAGCCTGTCAGCAGTGTTTGATAGATTGTCAAAACTGTTTAACTAAAATGGCACCAATGGAAAGCCACAATGCTTGTCCAAATTGCTGTGCCCAATGTATAGATGCTTGCTTAATGTGCATAAAGTTTTTGGTTGCCGATAGTCCATTTACTAAAGAAGCATGCAAATTATGTGCAGACATTTGCAAATGGTGTGCAGAACAATGTCAGCAACACGAACACGATCATTGTCAAGTATGTGCTGCTTCTTGTTTAACATGTGCTGAAGCTTGTTATCAATATGCTGCATAAAACCTAAAGTTTAATCTCAATAAAAACACAACAACATGAGTACTGTAAATTATAAAAAAGATACAAAAGGATTTCAAAAAATAAGAAGCCTTATCAACGAACCAAAAACGGTTATGTTGGCAACCAGATTGCACAAAGCACCTTTTGCTGTTTGTCCCATGACGCTTTTACAAATGGATGAACAAGGAGATTTGTGGTTTTTTACTTCTAAAGAAAGTGAGCACTTTACAAATATTGCCCACGACAACCGTGTCCAAATTTTATACACAGACGAACAAAACCAAACCTATATTTCCATTTACGGAAATGCCACACACATTGTGGATAAAACAAAGGTGGACGAATTATGGAACCCCATGCTCAACAATTGGTTTGAAGGAGGGAAACAAGATGCCAACCTCGCCTTGCTGAACGTTAATATGGAACAAGCTTATTACTGGGACTCCAAATTGCACAAATTGGTTTCTTTCTTTGAATTAATAGAAGGAGATACTGCAGATTTAGGCCAAAAAGGCTATGTTAATTTGCAAAGTTATTAATGCCACATAGCACATATTTAAACTGAAAAAGCGCAACAAACGTTGCGCTTTTTTAATGCTCTTTAAAGAAATTGGTTGTTAACTTAAAACCATTTAAAATATAAGCCAGAGGCTACAACTGCAATGGCTAATAAAATTAAGGTTATTATGATAAATTTAGCACCAAACCTGGTTTTTTTATCATCTTGTAATAAATAATCTTTTCTGTCTGAATCTTCGTCTTTAATTATTGGCATTTGTTATTTTTTTAAAGGTTAATAAATACTGTTTTTCTGTTTACAAATTCATGGATACCTTCTTTTGAAAGTTCCCTTCCAAAACCAGAAGCTTTGGTGCCTCCAAAAGGCAATCTAGGATCCGATTTCACCAGTTCGTTTATAAAGAAGGCACCATCTGCAATCTCTATAATTTGTTTTCTGGCATCTTCAATATTTTGTGTAAAAACCATGGTTCCCAGACCAAATTTGGAATGAGAGGCCATTTTATAAGCATCTTCTTTTGTTTTCACCTTTATAATTGCAGCTACAGGTCCAAAGGTTTCTTCATCAAAAACAGGCATTCCTGGTTTGACATTTGTAAGAATGGTAGGCTCAAAATAGGCTTTATCTGTTTTGTTGCCTGTAATCACTTTTGCACCTTGACCTATGGATGTGTCAACTTGCTTTTTTAAGGTCTTAGCCAAATCTTCCCTGGCCAGAACACTCAATTCGGTATTTTTATCAGCAGGATCACCAATGTTAAGTTTCTTTACTTTGGCTTTAAATTTCTCTAGGAATTCCCCGTAAATGTCTTCAACAACTATAAAGCGTTTGGCAGCAATACAACTTTGTCCTGTATTTTGCATTCTGGCATGTACCATTGTGTCCAAATGCGCATCCAAATCTGCATCTGCAAGAACAATACAGGCATTATTGCCTCCAAGTTCCAAAACGGTTTTTTTAAGGTGTTTTCCTGCTGTTTCGGCAATATGCCTTCCAGCTTTTTCACTGCCAGTTAAGGATATAGCTTTAATTCTTGAGTCTGCTATAAGCTGGTCTATTTGTTCATGATCTGCAATAAGTGTTTGGAAACAGCCTTTTGGAAAACCACTTTCTTCAAATATTTCCTGGATGGCCAAAGCACAACCTGTAACATTGCTGGCGTGTTTTAAAAGTATCGTGTTTCCTGCTGTAACGGTAGGAATGGCAAAGCGCAATACTTGCCAAAAAGGATAATTCCAAGGCATGATGCCTAAAATACAACCCAACGGATCGTAACTGATAAAACTTTCTTCGGCATCGGTTTCTATAAGTTCATCTGCTAAAAAATCATCAGCATTTTTAGTGTAAAAATCCACTAAAAAACTGCATTTCTCTATTTCTGCCAGACTTTGGCTTATGGGTTTGCCCATTTCCTCAGTCATTAGTTCGGCAAATTTTTGTTTGTTTTTAAGCAGGTTTTTGGAAAGTGTCTTTAATAGAGTGGTACGTTCCTTAATGTCTGTCCGTTTCCATGTTTCAAAAGTGTTTTCTGAAAGTTCCAAACAAGCCTCTAGTTTCGATTTGGTAAACTCTTGATAATTTTTAATGCGATTCCCATTATAAGGATTTATGGTTTCAATTTTAGAAGGCATAATCTTGTTTTTTTATTTTTTTAATGTGAATGTAAGATAGTTCTTAAATGGTTTTTCAAGTAACCTATTCAGTAAAACTATTAACTCTTTCACATATTTTGGTTTAGGTCAACATTTTAATTTTTAGCGTTAATGGAGCTGCTTGTTTTTTCTGAAATTTGAAGTATAACAAAAAAGTTTAACATAAAAATATACAATATCATGACAAATAACGGAAGTACAGGATTAGGAGTTTTAGTAGGAGCTGCAGCAGGAGCTGTTTTGGGAATCTTATTTGCTCCAGACAAAGGAAGTGTTACCAGACAACGTATTGCAGACCAAGCGCAGTTGCAAAAAGACAGATTGGCTTCTTCGGCGGCTGATTTAAGGGAAAAAATTGCAGATACCGTAAGTTCTGAAAAAAACACTTTGGAAAACAAGGTGGAAAGTATCGTGTCTGATGCTAGTTACAAAGCTGAAGATGTAATCTCTACTTTGGAAGCCAAACTTAAAGAATTGAAAGCAAAAAATAAAAAATATCAAAAAGCATCATAAACCATGAATGTTTTCCAATCTTTAGGAGAAACCACAGATAAAGCTACAGATATTGGTGAGGCTTATTTTAAAGCATCTCACCAATATCTTAAGTTAAAAGCATTCCAGCAATTAACCTTGTCGGTTAGTATGGTTGCTAAGTTAACAGCCATAAGCTTGTTTGTATTTCTCGGACTTATTTTTTGTGCTGTTGCAACAGCAATGGCCATAGGCAATGCTCTAGAAAACCTGCTTTTAGGATATCTTATAGTAGGACTTTTGTTTTTATTGATAGGTCTTGTTATATATTTAAAAAGAGCCTTTATCAATGCCATTGTAATAAAAAAAATAGGTGCGAAATTTTTCTCTTAACACAAACCATAAACAGTAAAGCATATTATGAAACCATTATATACCAATTTTGAACAGATTGAAACCGACTTAAGACGTTTTGATTTAGAACGTAAGGTTGCCTGGGAAGAATTGAAATTAATAAAAACAGAGTTTAAAGAAGATTTTAGACCCTTTAATTGGGTGGAACCTATAATTAAAGGAGCCGGTAAATATGGCGTGTTTGTGCTTTTAAGAAAACTTTTCACTAAACGCTGATGCCTATTTTTTGATGATTCCATCAAACCATCATCCCATAACCATCAGTAAAAGTCTAACCTAAAAAAAAACACCAATAATGAACATTTTTGAAGCCATAAGGGAAGATCACGACAAGCAACGCGATCTATTGAGTAAATTGGTAGAAACATCTGGAGATTCCAATAAAAGGGATGCCCTTTTTAAAGCTGTTAAAAAACAGCTTCAGGTACATGCAGATGCCGAAGAGCGCCATTTTTACAAACCATTGATAAGTAGCGATATGATGCAGGACCATGCCAGACATGGTATTGCAGAACATCACGAAATAGACGAACTAATAGAGCAATTGGAGGAAACAGATTACGATTCTTCTGCTTGGTTGAAAATAGCAAAAGATTTAAAAGATAAAGTGGAACATCATTTGGAAGATGAGGAACATGCATTTTTTCAAATGGCAGGAAAAATTTTTTCTGAAACTAAAAAATCCACCTTGGCTACAGAGTATCAAAAATATATGAAATCACATTTGTAAAAACCATTACAGAACATTCAATAAAGTATGGAATGGCGTAAATTTTTGTTTTTTTCAGATACATACATGTTGCTTTCTGCCTCTATATATTAAAGAATAGAACATGATGCTTTAAAAGCTTATAGATGTCAAACAGCAAGCATCTTTAAAGAAATTGCTCAAGAATTTAATACTTAATATTATGAAATCATACACAGAAGAAGTTGGAAACAAATTAAACGATTTGTTGGAAAAAAATTACGATGCCGAAAAAGGTTACAAAAAAGCTGCAGAACACACACAAAACACTGCTTTAAAAAACTTTTTTAACCGTAAGGCTGCAGAACGTTACAATTTTGGACATGAATTAAAATCGGAAATCCAAAATTTTGGAGAAACCCCTAAAAAAGGAGGAAGTGCCACAGGAGCAGCTCACAGAACCTGGATGGATGTAAAGGCTGTTTTCTCGGCAGATAACGAAGAATCCATGTTGGAAGAGGCCATTAGAGGAGAAAAAGCATCTGTGGAAGAATATAACAATGTGCTTAACGAAACCGGTTTACCTCCAACAACCAGAGACCTGGTGTTGAAACAAAAAAACACCATTACACAAGAGCTTAACACCATTAAGCGTTTGGAAGATTTAAAATAAAAATTCACAACCAGTAATTTATTGGTTACACGAGACCTCAAAAAATGTTGAGGTCTCTTCTTGTTTTACCATAAAGGGATTTGCTTATCCATTTTTTTTTGAGTTAAACAATATCTTGATACAGCAAACACCAGTTAAAATAAATAACGACTTTTATAATATAGAAATTTGATAGTCAGGTTTCTGTTTATTAACCATAAAAACACACATTATGTTACGTTGGACAATCACATTTATTATCATTGCAATTATTGCAGGAATATTAGGATTTGGTGGTATTGCTGGAGCAGCAGCTGGAATTGCTAAAATCTTATTTTTCATATTTATAGTTTTATTTATTGTTTCTTTAATCATGGGACGAAGAAAGTCCTAGAGGATCATTAAGTTCCTTAACACAAAAAAACGATAAGTATTTAAACAACTAATTTGGATTATCCAAATGGTAAATATGAATAAATTAAACACTATTGAAGACGTTGCAGAAGCAGGTAAAAACTACAGTTGAGAGACTGAAATGGAATTTACGACTGTTAACGATGTTTGACAATAAATTAAACACTTATTTAGATTAGTTAGTTGGTTTGTAGTTAAAGGCAGATAGGCACACTTCAATACGCATATCTGCCTTTTTTAATTTAAAAAACATTAAAATCATGCAAGAAAGAAACGAATTAGACCTAATAAAAAAATATCAAGAAAAAGGCTACTCAAGTAATTTTAAATGTGAAGGTGGCTTACTGATGGAGCTTGAAACCAAAAAAAAGTATCAACCCAAACAGATCACTATAGAACGTGAACATAGATTTGAAGGTTTGAGCAATCCATCAGATATGTCCATTTTATATGTTATTAAAACAGACGATGGCTTGAAAGGAATGGTTACAGCCAATTATGGAGCCAATAGCGATACTGACATTGACGAATTTTTTAAAAACATTCCAAAAGAGAACGATTTATCCAATAAGGATATTTAAGGCTCCTATTCTTAGGAACGTGGATCCTCAGCTGTTTCTTCCTTTTCAATAAGCTTGGAAACTTTAGAAGGCGTTTCAATTAAATGGTAATTTTTGCCATCAACCAAAATGGGACAACGCAAGGTTTCCGGGTGTTTTTGGAGCACTTTTATCCAATCGTCTTTGTCCAGTGAAAGTCCAGAATCGTAATTATTGGTAAACTCAGGATGTTCTTGGTTTACCAATTTGGATAAAATAGTGTTTAAATTTTCTGAAATTTCCAACCATTGTGTTCCGGTAATTTTTGTTTTGGAAATGTCTATGGCCAATATTTTTTTATTGGAAGCAAACGCAAAAGCGTATGCTTGTTTTCCAATGGATGTTTCCGGATGATAATACAGTATTAATTTCTTTTTGTCTGTTGCTATGGTTCCCATGATCGTATATTTTATAAAGTAAATCTACTTGTTATCAAGCGTTTCTGCTAACTGAAAAAAATATAATCTTAATTCATTTAAAAAGAGTTAAAAAAATGATAGAATTTTTAAAGCAAAAGAATAAGATTGATATTATGCATATATAATATTAGCTTATATGTTAATAACAACTTTTAATAAGTTTACTGAAAGGTTTCTTATAAAAATTCTACTTTTGCTAAAAATTAATTACAAGTCATTATGTCTGATACAATAGAGAGAGTTAAATGCTTAATTATAGGATCTGGACCTGCAGGTTACACTGCTGCCATTTATGCTGCCAGAGCGAACATGAAACCGGTTTTGTACCAGGGAACACAACCAGGAGGCCAATTGACAACAACCAATGAAGTTGAAAATTTCCCTGGTTACCCAGATGGTATTACAGGACCTGAAATGATGATTGAATTACAAAAACAAGCTGAACGTTTTGAGACAGATGTACGTGATGGTTGGGTTACCAAAGTGGATTTCTCTGGTGATATCCATAAAGTATGGGTAAACGACACCAAGGAAATACATTGCGATACAGTTATAATTTCAACTGGAGCTTCAGCAAAGTATTTAGGTTTGGATTCTGAACAGAAATATTTAAAACTTGGTGGAGGTGTTTCTGCTTGTGCAGTTTGCGATGGGTTCTTTTACAGAAATCAAGAAGTTGTAATTGTTGGAGCAGGAGATTCTGCTTGCGAAGAAGCTCATTACTTGTCCAAACTTTGTAAAAAAGTAACCATGTTGGTTAGACGTGACGAGTTTAGAGCCTCTAAAATTATGGCTGAAAGAGTAAAAAAAACGCCTAATATTGAAATTTTGTACAATACGGAAACCGAAGAAGTTTTAGGAGATGGACAAGTGGTAACAGGTGTTCGTGTGTTTAACAACAAAACCAACGAAAAACACGAGATTCCAGCTACAGGATTTTTTGTGGCAATTGGTCATAAACCAAATACAGATATTTTTAAAGACTTTTTAAATTTAGATGAAACAGGCTATATTATAAATGTGCCTGGAACATCAAAAACCAATGTAGAAGGTGTGTTTGTGTCTGGAGATGCTGCAGACCATGTGTACAGACAGGCCATTACAGCAGCAGGAACAGGGTGTATGGCAGCACTGGATGCAGAACGATGGTTGGCAGCTAAAGATTCTGAATTTGAAATTTCTACTTCCACTTATAACTAAATAGTAATTACTATAGAACAAGATAACCGAGACAAATGTTTCGGTTTTTTTATGTAATAAAGTTAAATTTTAATATTTAATTTTCTGTTAATCAGCGTTTTGGTTTAATTGTTTCTTTGTCATGATATTTGTCATAAAATAGGTTGAAGATTGTTTCGATATTTGCTTCATAATAAAAAACTAAATTTTATGAAACTCACAAAACACATATCTAAAGGCATTTTTTTCTTCGCTATTTTATTTTTTTCTTCATTCAGTGTTGTACAATCCCAAGAGTATAATTTAAGTAATTCAGACTCTGAACTTAAAGTCTATGGTACTTCAAATGTGCACGATTGGGAAATTAATGCAAACGAACAAAGCGGAGTTATTGATTTAATTTATTCCAATGAACTTGAAATAAATAAACTTAAAATAGTAATTCCAGCAGAAAGCCTTAAAAGCGGAAAAGGAGGTATGGATAAAAATACCTATAAAGCTTTAAAAACGGACAAGTATAAAAATATAACTTTTTCATTAACTGAAATAAAAAGCTCTACTCGCTTAGGAGATCAAAAATACAAAGTAAAAGCTTTAGGGAATTTAACTATATCTGGTGTCACAAAAAATGTGTCAATAGATTTTAATCTTGATATCAACAGCAATACCATTCATATAGTAGGTGAAAAGTCTATAAAGATGACAGATTTTAATGTTGAACCACCAACAGCACTTTTTGGTTCCATTACAACTGGAGATGAAATAACAATAAAATTCAAGACTAAATTTAAAAAATAAAATTTTAACTAATAATAAAAACCAATACAATGAAATCACTATTAAAAACAGCATTTATTGTTTCAATAATATTTATGGGAACAACTCTATATGCACAGAAAAACAACAGAAGTTTAGACAACTACAGGGAGCCAGATAAAAACGGTATAAATGTTTTTGAGAGTCCTAAAGACACAATTTCAACATTTGAAAAAGTAAAAGTGAGAATTGGAGGTCAATCTACACTGCAATTCCAAGCCTTGGATCATGAAAATTCAAATCCACGTGTTTCTACTGATGGTGGTAATACATTTAGTCATCCTAATTTATTACAACCTATAAGTCCTAACTTTAACTTGGCTACAGCAAACTTAGATTTGGATGTAGCGCTAGCTAAAGGGGTGAGAATGCACTTGAGAACTTACTTGTCTTCTCGTCACCACCCTGAACCTTATGTAAAAGGTGGTTATTTTCAAATTGACAATTTAGACTTCATTTCTGAAGGATTATTGGACAATGTTATGAAATATACTACTATTAAAATTGGTCATATGGAAAATAACTATGGTGATGCTCACTTTAGAAGAAGTGATAACGCGCAGGCTATTTACAACCCATTTGTAGGAAACTTAATAATGGATGCATTCACTACTGAAGTAGGTGCTGAGCTGTATTATCAAAGAAATGGTTTTATAGGGATGTTAGGTATGGCTAATGGTAAGTTAAACCAAAATGTTAAAAATGGTAATGTAGAGTATGATAGTGAAGGAAATGTTGTAAATGAAGGTAAAAGTGGTGGCGCTTCTTTTTTAGCAAAGTTTGGTTATGACAAACAAATAAATAGTGATTTAAGAGTAAGATTGACAGGGTCATTATACAATACTGGGTATGTGCCAAGTTCATATTTGTATAATGCAGACAGAGCAGGTTCTCGTTATTATGGAGTTATGGTAGCTAATGGAGCAAGTGATGATTTTAGATCAGGAAGATATAATCCAAACTTAAGAAATAAAATTACAGCAGTAATGTTTAACCCATTTGTTAAGTACAAAGGATTAGAGTTCTTTGGAACTATTGAAACAGCAAGTGGTAAAGCTGATAATGAATATAATGGTGTTGGCGAACCAGCTGATGAAAGAAAAGTAACTCAATTTGCAGGAGAATTAGTCTACAGATTTGGCCAAACTGAGAATTTCTATGTAGGTGCCAGATATAATAAAGTAAGTTCAGAAGATAATAATGCTCATGATTGGAATCCAGACGATTATACAAAAGTTGATATAGATAGATTTCAATTGTCTGCAGGTTGGTTCTTGACCAAAAATATTCTTATGAAAGCTGAATATATGGTTCAAAACTATAACAACTATCAAGAATCAACTCCAGTATCACCTAATGATACATCATATTACACCTCTGCAGGAAATATTCTAGAGGACGGTAAATTCAATGGCTTTGTACTTGAAGCAGCTATTAGTTTTTAATTATATATAATATTTGAAATAGTGTTAATAGTCAAACAAACCCCAGGAAATTACAATTAAATGGGGTTTGTTTTTATTGTTAACTTCTGTATCTTCCATTTAAATGAAGTGCATGTTAAATTATAAGAAAATGAGAAAGATTATTTTTTTAATTATAATTTTTTTAAGTCTAGCATTTACTATAGGTATTAACAATACATCAATAATAATATCTCCTAAAAGCCAGTTGGTCATTAAAGGAACTACTAATGTTAGTAAGTTTAAATGTCATTTCAATATCGAGGAGATTAAAAACCCAATTCCAGTATCTTATGTTCAAAAAGAAGAGAAATTTGTTTTTGAAAAAGCCTTATTGGTGTTGGATAATTCTTGTTTTGATTGTGGAAGTTCAGCTATAAACAAAGATTTTGTAAATTTATTAAAATCTGATGAATATCCTCAAATTGTTTTAGAGCTAAAAGAAATTCAAAAAGATACAAAAGTAACTAATGTTGTTCATGCACTTATAGAAATTTTTATTGCAGGTGAATCAAAACTATATGTTATTCCTGTAAAAATAGAAGGAGACAGCATATTGAATGTTTCAGGATCTTTAAGTTTGAATATTTGCGATTTTAATCTTGAAGCACCAAAGAAAGCATTGGGATTAATTGTCGTTTCTGAAATAATAAATATTAATTTTGATTTACTTATTCAGGAGAAATAAACTTAACTATTTAATATGCTTATCTCCAAACATAGCTAATTAAATGAATGCTATTAAGTAAAAAATCCGAAACATACCTGTTTCGGATTTTTTTATTGAAATTTTATGGAAATAATAATTGAAACTGTTTAATTCCAATAACATCAAATAAAAAACCATCCCAATCCTATATGACATGGTTTTGTTTTTTGATTGGTTTGGTATTTATTAATTTCTTTTTATGGAACCAGAAACGCCATCATTTTTTTCTATGCTTTCAGGTGTTCCAACATAATGGATGTTGCCGCCACTTGAAGCTTTTGCTGTAAGTTTTTTTAAGGTGTTTACGTTAATTTCGGCACCACTAGAAGCTTTTACCTGAGCGTTTAGAGACTCTAGGTTGTCTGTCTCTATGGAGCTGCCACTGGAAGCATCTGCAACAAATTTCATGGTTTTTCCAGAAATTTTTAAATCGCTTCCACTTGTAGAATGACAAGTAATGGATTCTGCTTCTACCTGTATTTCCATATCACTTCCACTGCTGGTTTCTAGAGCTAAACGTGAAGTTTTAATAGTATTTGTTGAAAACAAATCGCTACCACTTGTGGCTTCTATTGCTGTTAGATTTTTAAAATGTAGCAATACTTTTTTTGACGATGCTTTTCCAATATTCTCACTGGTAGAAATATAAAGCACATCGTTCTCTACAGTTGTGGTTATAATTTCATGAAGATTTTCGTCTGCCTCAACGGTTAATCTTTCTACCTCACCTTGGGTTAAATATACATTCAGGCCACGACTTACTTTTATCTTACTAAAAGAACCATGTATAGGTCTTTCTGTAGTAATTACTTGTCCATTCCCATTAACCCCAAGCCCAAAATTTCCGTCGAAATTGCAAGACATCATTAAGATGGCTAGAATAACGGATACCAAAATTTTTGTTAGTGTGCTCATAATTGTTCGTTTTTTGATTTGCTCCCCAAAGCTTGTGCACTCTAAGGAGCTGTGATTGGTTTTGATATTTGTTGCTTTCAAAGATTCATTTTAAAAACAGGATATTAAAGAAATATATTCTGAACTGTAATTTTTTATAGATGAATTGATTAATTTCCATCTGATGTAATGTTAATACCGTTTTCGTCTATATCAACCCTTACACTTTCACTTTCAGCTTTCACACCTGTTTGGTTAATTTCCAGGCTGGAATCGTTGGATTTTATGTCTATGCCATTTTCGTTGATTTTAACCCTTGAGTTGCTGTTATTGACATCTACATCAATATTAAAATCCTCTGGGCAATCTTCGCACATAATGCCATCGTTCATTATTTTAAGGTAATAACCTTCCATACCATTATCAAGAATATCGTTGTAATGACTGGAATTTCTATGGAAACTATAAGTGTTTTCATCAGCAATTAAAGTCATGCCCTCTGGTAGATACAAAATAATTTCTACTTGCTGATCGCTAAATTTATTTTGGTATTCGGTTGTTAAATAGGCATCAAGCTTTAACTCATTATCCTGTAATGAATAGTTGTAATGGATGTTTTTTGCTCGCTCTTTGGCTTGTTGGTAACTACTTCCTTCAGCATTTTTTTCAACGTGAATGGTTGCTAAACTATCTTTTGTGGATCTTACAATGAGCCTAATGTCTGAAGAAAAAATAATTTTTTCGTCATCTTCATTATAAACCAATTTAAAACCATTGTTTCTGTATATGCTTTTCTTATAAGCATCATTGCCATACATTTTCACCTTTAAAGTATCATTCGCTGTTATATTTAATGTGGTTTTCTCTGTGACGCTTGCATCAAAAGCGTGTTCACTTGCTTGTTTTACACCAATAACAATCAAACTTATAATTGCCAGGAACCAAATTCCCAACAAAGAGAATTTTGCAATGTTTCCAATGGATTTTAAGTTGTTCACCAATATTTTCAATCCCAAATAGAAAACAAAAAAGAATGGAATTCCTATGGCAAAGAACAGCAGTAATGATATTAGCCAAACAGGTGTGTTTGCAGCATTGGCAGCATCTATAAAGTCGAAACCAGGAACATTGATTATATCTGTGACACCTACTGTAAGAAAGCCTATAATCAACCCTATTAATGTAGAGGCACCTACAAGAATCAAGATAATTCCTATGAATTTTGCAAAAATATTCAGGAAAAACATCACAATGTCTCCTATGGCATCGAAAAACGATTTTGAACTGGATTTTATCTTGTTGCTTTGTTTGGATACATCAATGTTTTTTACGGTATCCGAAACGGTTTGGGTAACATTTTCAAATCCGTCTTTAATTTTTTTTTCAATGTTGCTAATGTTCACAGGCTCTCCTGTCATGGTTAGCTTATCGGCTGTTGTTACAGCTTCAGGTACTAAAATCCAGAAAAGTATGTAAATAAAGATAAAGGTACCACCAGAGCCTATGGCAAGCAAAATCCAAAGTAAACGTACCCAAAGAGCATCAATACCTAAATAGTGTCCAAGACCGGAAGCCACACCACCAATATAGGAGTTGTCTGTGTCTCTAAATAACTTTTTGGAACGACCAGATGGCCTGCTGGTATAGGTTTTGGGTTCGTCTTCAAAGATTTCATCATCTACCAGATAGTCTTCAGGTTGTCCCATAATGGCTATCACTTCATCTACTTCTTTGTTGCTAATAACTTGTTTTTCGTGTTTTACACGTTCACTAAAAAGTTCGGCAATTCTTGCTTCTATATCAGCGATTATTTCAGAGCGTCCTTGAGAGTCTGTAAATGAACGTTTTATAGCCTCAAGATAGCGTTGTAATTTTAAGTATGCATCTTCATCTATATGAAAAAATATACCTGCTAAATTTATGTTGACTGTTTTATTCATTTTTTTTGTTTTTTTGTCTGGTTACTATATTAACTGCATTTTGTAATTCACTCCAAGTCGTGTTTAATTCATTAAGAAACAGCTTTCCTGTTTCGGTAAGACCATAATATTTTCTTGGTGGTCCAGAGGTGGACTCTTCCCATCTGTAATTGAGAAGTCCAGCATTTTTAAGGCGCGTTAGTAAGGGATAGATGGTGCCTTCTACTACTAACAGTTTGGCGTCTTTTAAAGTGTCCAAGATTTCTGCAACGTATGCGTCCTCATCTTTTAGGACTGATAAAATGCAGTATTCCAGTACGCCTTTTCGCATTTGAGCCTTTGTGTTTTCAATCTTCATATTCTAAAGCGTTTTTTAATTGTTTTTAAACTGTTCATTTTTTGATTTGTGATTGCTTCTCCAACGCCTTTTTGACATGGGAGAATTGATGATTTATTTTATAAAATTGATTGTAAGTGGATAATGATAGTACAATCCTTCTTTGGCAGCCAAACTAGCTTTAACTATAAATACCAATTCCAGGATAAAACCCACGACTGCAACAAAACCCAATCCGCCAGAGATATAAAGTAGAGGAGAGGGTTTTGTTAAGCTAATATGAATACTGTTAAAGGCATCCATATTTATAAATTGAAATCCATCCAAAAGATTAAAAATAAAAAACGGAATGGTTATCATGCCTAAAACAATGGCATATAACAAAATGCTTATTTGAAAATTTAAAGCCTGTTTGCCATGCGCATCTATAAAATCCGACTTGTCCTTGTTGGCAACCCATAACACAATTGGTCCAATAAAATTTCCCAAAGGGAAAAAGAACCTGGAAAAGGTTGAAAGATGGATGAAAGTGGCAATATTTTTCTGGTTTTTGTCTATCATTTTAAAAGTATATAATAGTTTCTTATGCAAATATATATCTTAAAAAAGGTATTATGCAATACAAAGTACTAAAATTTAACAAAAAATTAACAAATTTTTGTTTCGTTATTTTTAATAAATTAGGGCATGTTTAAAACGTTTCAATTTATAAGTAAAGTCTTTGTGGGCAAAGTGGTTTACATCTTGTTTTTGTTCTGTTCCAGTTGCATGTCGCAATCCTATCCAAAAGAAGAAAACATCATGGTTGCCACATGGAACGCTTATGAGCCTCCAAGTGAAACTCCAGAGTATTTGGTGCCTTTTACCAATGGATTTGGTCTGCAAGTCACCAGAATAAGCGACGCTACGGTTTTTGGTAAAGATAATAAGCAATTGCGTCATCATTACAGTGTAGATTCCCCTTGGAATAGTGATGGGTCATATATTAAACTTTCGGGATATCCTGCTGCCATCTTGGATGGCAAAACTTATAAGTTTGTTAAATGGGCAGATATTCCAGCTTCCGCAACCTGGGCAAACACCAATCCCAATATTATGTATGGTACCTATAAGAATAAATTGGTTTCTTATGATGTTAGAATCAATACCATTCAAACCATTCACGTTTTTAAAGATTTTGAAGAAATAAGTTACGGTTTTAACAAAGGAAATATGTCTTATGACGATAGGTATATAGGACTTGTAGGTAAAAATGAATCTGATTTGACCCTTATTGTTTATGATATTAAAAACAATCATATTGTTGGAACCGATCCTATTGGAAATGTGGATTTGGCTTGGTTTTCTGTAAGTCCTCTTGGAAATTATGCGGTAATTACTTTTGGGGAAGATGGCGATTTACCAACCCAAGGATTAAAGGCTTATGATATTGATTTAACAAACAAAAGACATTTAAACAATTATACCACTCACTCCGATTTGGGAATAGATGCAGATGGACAGGAAGTCTATGTGGCTTTTGGAGATGAAACCACCAGACCAAACGGTTATTTTATGAAAATGGTTAGACTGTCTGATGGACTAACAACGCCTCTTTTTAATTATACGCCAGACAATGGTGTGTGGAATGGTCATATTAGTTGTCGAAACATTAACAGACCTGGTTGGGCTTATGTTAGTGAAGGCTGTTGCGAAACCATAGGGAAAAAAGAATTATTTGCCATTAAACTGGATTCAAGCAACACTGTGGAAAGATTTGGTTTGCATCATGCAACTTACCATGACGCATACCAACAGCAACCACAAGCAGTCCCAAATAGGGATGGAACAAAGATTATGTTTGCTAGCAGTTGGAATGGATTATTTACTACAGAATACCCACCTTCTTTTATAGTGGAAAAAACCAACAAAGAATAAACACAGTAATGCTGTCTGTTGTATATCATTCTGATAGTATTTCAAAAAACAAAAAAAAACCATATGATCATCACCCCAAAAAAACTCAATGCTTTTTTAATGTTCAAGCTTCCAGCTGCTTATTTTACAGGCGTTCGGACAAAACATATTGATAAAGAGACATGCGTTGTTACAGTAAAACATCGATGGATTAACCAAAACCCATTTCATTCCATGTTTTGGGCTGTACAAGGTATGGCAGCCGAACTAACTACAGGCGCTTTGGTCATGCAGCAAATAAAAGCCTCTGGAAAAAACATTTCCATGTTGGTGGCAAAAAACAATGCCACATTTGTTAAAAAAGCAACAGGTAGAATTACGTTTGTTTGTAAAGAAGGATTGGAAGTTGAAAAAACAATTCAAAAAGCTATTGTATCAGGTGAGGGACAAACCCTTTGGATGCATGCAAAAGGAACTAATGCAGAAGGTGTGGAAGTGTCCAGTTTTGAATTTGAATGGACGCTTAAATTAAAGTCATAGATAGATGTTAGAATATGGTTTTCAGTAAATCTTGCTTAAATTTTTGAAAAATGTGTAACAAAGCATTAAAGTTGCCAACTAATATTTTAGACAATTTATTAACACATAAATAAGAACATATAACATGGAAGCACATGAAATAGATTATCAAATTTATGGCGAAGAGATGCAGTTTGTGGAAATAGAACTGGATCCACAAGAAGGCGTTGTGGCCGAAGCAGGTAGTTTTATGATGATGGACGATGGCATTAAAATGGAAACTATTTTTGGTGATGGTTCATCAAAAAACAAAGGTTTTTTAGATTCCATTTTAGGAGCTGGAAAACGAATCTTAACAGGAGAAAGCCTTTTTATGACCGCTTTTTACAACAACCTAAACGGCAAACGCAAGGTGAGCTTTGCATCTCCTTATCCTGGTAAAATAATTCCTATCGATTTAACAGCTTTCAATGGTAAATTTATTTGCCAGAAAGATGCTTTTTTGTGCGCTGCTAAAGGAGTTAGTATTGGTATAGAATTTAGTAAAAGATTAGGGAGAGGTTTATTTGGTGGCGAAGGTTTTATCATGCAAAAACTGGAAGGAAATGGCAAAGCTTTTGTTCATGCTGGAGGCACTATGGTTAGAAAAGAGCTCAAAGCTGGCGAAGTATTGCGTGTAGATACTGGTTGTATTATTGGATTTACCCAAAATGTGGATTACGATATAGAGTTTGTTGGAGGTATTAGAAACACGGTGTTTGGAGGAGAAGGATTGTTCTTTGCCAAACTTCAAGGTCCTGGGACTGTTTATATACAATCGTTGCCATTTAGCAGATTGGCAGGACGTGTGTTGGCATCTGCTCCTAAAGGAGGAGGAAAAGATAAAGGCGAAGGCAGTATCCTTGGAGGTTTAGGGGATTTGTTGGATGGAGATAACAGATTTTAACACTAAAAAGGATTGTTAAATTTTTGTTTAAATTAAAAAACAATCCTTTTTTTTATTAAATTTATGGAAACTAAACTAAATACATGCCTATAGAACAAATCTACTTTTTTTAAACCAAAAACCTAAATAATATTATGGCTAGAGCAATGTTTGAGTACACCAAAACGGTACTTAATAAGGTAAGTTTTGATGCTACGTTGTTTTGCAAAGAGGTACAAAAAGCCCTTCAACGTCTATTACCTTATGAAATTGAAGAGTTAAAGATTTTCATACAATCTCTTGTACAGCAAAATCCCGACTTAAATCAATGTCTAATTTACTTAAAAGAGTGATAAATTTAAAAGCGACCTACGGGTCGCTTTTTTTATACTTAATAAGTGAAGTTCAAAAGAACTGTAAACGTCACGTTTGGCGAATAAAACCCTGCTAAATATTTTTTATTATTTTTCATCTTTCCCAAATTTATTCCAACATAAGAAAATAAAAGTCCTTTTATTGACCATTTTTTAACTTTAGTGAATATTTGTTGAGATAAAGAAGGCGATACACCTCCTGATTGTGGCTGTGACTCCCAAACTATAAAAGGTATTACTGTTTCGGAAGAAGATAATCAAATTCATCGATTGGAAATAAAAGTCAAATGAACCATTGGATGGCTATTGCAACGAGCAATTTTGGATAGGTTTTTTTTTTTTTTTGAAAATTGTAATACCTGTATTGATGTTATGATAGTTTACAATGAATTTTTATTATGTCGCATTTGATTATACAAAAGGCTACCATCTGAAAAAAGCTCAGATTGTTTTTTTCTGGAAAACAAAAAAAATATGTTACAGACTTCCAAAAATTGCAGACTACAGCTATTAGATGGTTGTTCTAACTTCTATAGAAAAATGACAAAACTATTTATTTTGGTAGCGGACTGATAATTTCAACGTTTTGAAAGGCAATGGCGCCTCTAATAATACCAGAAATTACGCTCTGCATGGCTTCAATAATTTGCATCTTTAATTCACTTTTATGATACAGGATGCTAACTTCCCTGGCAGGACTTGGTTCGTTAAAATAATGTAGGTTTTGTTTGGCTTTTTCATTTAAATCCAAAGTATGTAAATAAGGAAGCAAGGTCATCCCTAAACCTTCGTTGGAAAGTTTAACAAGTGTTTCAATACTACCACTTTCCAGTTGAAAGTTTGTGTCCACTTGGTTTTTAAATGTTTTGCATAAATTTATTACACCATCCCTAAAACAATGGCCATCTTCCAGGAGTAGCATATCTTCAATATCCAAATCCGAGGTGCTTATTTTTTGTTTGCTGTGCAATCTATGATGCTCTGGAATGTAAGCTACAAATGGTTCAAAATAAAGCACACGCTCTTTAATGGTCTCTATTTCCAAAGGTGTGGCAGCAATAGCGGCATCTAAATGGCCTTCATTCAACCTGGAAATTATATCTTCGGTGGTCAGCTCTTCTATTTTGAGTTTAATTTTTGGGTATTTTTTTATAAAAGTCTTTAAAAACATAGGCAAAAGCGTAGGCATAATGGTTGGTATAATGCCCAGTTTAAATTCCCCTCCAATAAACCCTTTTTGTTGATCTACAATATCTTGAATCCTATAAGACTCGTTTACAATATTTTTGGCCTGAGTCACTATTTTTTTACCAACTTCCGTTAATTCTATGGGCTTTTTGCTTCTATCAAAAATTAGAATGTCCAGTTCGTCTTCCAGTTTTTGAATTTGCATGCTTAATGTTGGTTGAGTCACAAAACATTTTTCAGCAGCTTTTGTGAAATTTTTGTTTTCTGCAACAGCTAACACGTAGTATAATTGAGTGATCGTCATAAGTATCAATTTAGACTATAAAAATATAAAATCTATCAATAAAATTTATGATAAATAACATTATTTATGATGTAAATTTGAGTAAATATTAAAAACAGATTGTATTATGACATTAAACAGTATAGGATTAAATCAAAATAAGGCTAAAGATTTAGCAAATGACTTAAATGGCTTACTGGCCAATTTCCAAATTTATTATCAAAATTTAAGAGGTATTCATTGGAATATTAAAGGAAAACGATTCTTTGATTTACATGTTAAGTTTGAAGAACTGTACACAGATGCCAATGTGAAAGTTGATGAAATTGCCGAAAGGATTTTAACCTTGGGCGAAACTCCTTTGCACACCTTTGAGGATTATTCAAAATTGGCAAAAGTACCAGTTGGTAAAAATGTATCCCAAGACGAAAAAGCTGTACGTTTGATTGTGGATTCTTTATCGGAATTACTTCAAATTGAACGCGATATACTTGATAAGTCTGGAGAAACCAACGATGAGGGAACAAACTCCATGATGAGCGACTTTATTACCGAACAGGAAAAAACGGTTTGGATGATGAAAGCTTGGTTGGGAGAAACAGTATAAATCCACAAATTAATTAATAGCAACCAAAAGCGACCTTAACTTATAGTTATGGTCGCTTTTTATATTGCAATAAGTTGCCGTTTATAATCTAATGAGTAATTCTAAGCTTTCATCTTCCAAAACAAATTTGGCATCTGCAAAATTTGGAGGGCCCATTAACATAGGATTGTTGGACATGCCATAGGATTCCAAGGGCATTCCAGTGGTGTCAAAATCCATTTTCTCATTATCGTTGGCATCATGAAACACCATAACAGCATAAGTTCCTGGAGTTACATTTTCAAAGGTCACCATGGCTTTCCCATCTGTTATGGCACTTTTCATGCTATGGAGGCTTTTGCCTTTCATAAAAGTGCTTTCGTTGTGCAATCCAAACAACATACTGCCATTGTCGCTTAACGCATTATCAATCTTTACGGTAATATGATAAGATTTTAAACTGTCTTGAGCCTGAATAAAAGAACATGTTAAAAGAAGTGAGACAATCAGTGTTAGTGTTTTCATTTTAATGTTTGTTTTGTTGATTAATACATGTCAAATGTCTGTTTTATTTTTTTGTAACCCTAAATTTATATACTGAAATGTCATTTCTTGAAACTGAATTGTTTTAAGTAAGTTCTTTTCATTCATATTTTTGGAGGAAACCTTTTAAATGGCACTCAATTGTCTTTATTTTGTCTACTTAATAAATGTATAAATAAATTAGGATGTTTTATACCATAGATATATTGGGAACCATTGCTTTTTCTATTTCGGGCGTTTTGGTGGCTCTAAACAAAAGGATGGACCCATTTGGTATCTTAATCATTGCTTTTGTTACAGCAGTAGGAGGAGGAACCTTAAGGGACGTGCTTATTGGTGATACACCTGTGAGTTGGATGAAAAACATGACCTATACCTATGTAATATTGGCATCTACTGTGTTTGCCATTGTTTTTAGAAAAAAAATAGATTATTTAAGAACCTCTTTATTGCTGTTTGATACCATTGGAATTGGACTGTATACAGTTGTGGGTGTGGAGAAAGGCATTTCGGCCGGATTGAACCCAATTATTTGTGTGTCTTTAGGGACCATGTCTGCCTGTTTTGGAGGTGTTATTAGGGATATTTTATGTAACGAGATTCCAGTTATTTTTAGAAAGGAAATTTACGCCACTGCATGTATTCTTGGTGGATTTTCATACTTTTTGATAAAAAAACTGCCTATAGATATCGATTTGGCTTTTGTAATAGCAGGATTGATTGTAATATTGGTTAGGCTTTTGGCCATAAGATTTAAAATAAGTTTGCCAACTCTCTATAAGGAAGAACAGTAACACGCTTAAAGATTCTAGTTTGATCCTGATTTCAATTTCAGTTTCAAGATTACTCAATAATCTCTACTTTTTCAATATAGATATTGTGTAAGGGCCAATCGCCTTCATCGGTTTTTTGTTTTGCAATGGTATCCACAACATCCATGCCCTTGATAACTTTTCCAAAAATGGTATAATCGCCATCCAAATGATGCGCTCCACCTTTCTGTTGCACTATAAAAAACTCAAATGGAGAAGCCAGTTTGTACGGATTGTCAATCTCACTGCTTGGCATGCTTATAACGCCTCTATCATGCTTAAAACCTCTCTTTGTGTCTGTAGGCAATAAATACCTGCCAATTTCATTGCGTTTTTTTGAGACTTTGGGATCGTCGGAGTTTCCTGCTTGAACTATAAAATTATCGATAACCCTATAAAACTGGGTGCCGTTAAAATAACCTTGTTTGGTCAAGAAAATAAAATTGGCTCTATGGAATTTTGTTTCGTTAAACAGCAAAATATCTATGTCTCCAAAAGTTGTGGTAATGCGAACTTTGTTTTCTGGGTTTTCTTTTTCGTATTGAAGAAAAAACTCCATGGCATTTTCGTCTGTTAAACGGTTGTTGTCTTCGGCTTCAATATTGGTTTCAGGTTCAACTGCAACTTCATTTTCAGCAATGGAATCCTTGGTGGTTTGTGTGGTTTCTTTTAAAGTGTTATTTGTTTTTTTGCCAGAATGTTTATCTTCACAATTCAGTAATAAAAAACTTAACAGCACTAGAAAGATAGATCTCATAAAGACGTTTATATTTTTTTAAAATTGATTAATATATTGATGCTTTTAGGTTTTATACGAAAAAAAAAAAGAACCATGGAATTTGATGAATTTTGCAAACTCATTTCAAAAATAGAAAATATACCACTTCCAGCCGAACCATCTCAGTTAAAAATGTCTCCTCCTTTTAGGGATATCTTGCAGAAAAAACAAAGACATGTTATGAAACATGCCAAAAAAGCTGGAGTCATGGCCTTGTTTTACCCTAACAATAGCAAACAGACCAACTTGGTGCTTATATTGCGTAAAACCTATAATGGGGTTCATTCGGCACAGGTTGGTTTTCCAGGAGGTAAACTGGAGGCTTCGGATGCATCGTTAAAAGAAGCAGCTGTAAGGGAAACTTTTGAAGAAATAGGTGTGCCACATCATTGTATAGAAGTTTTAAGGGAGCTCACTCAAGTTTATATTCCTCCAAGTAATTTTTTTGTGCAACCTTATATAGGGATTTCCAGGAATACACCAAAATTTTTAAAACAGGATGAGGAGGTTGAAGCCATAATTGAGATAGATTTAAGGGATTTTATAAACGAGGAAAATGTGGTTACAAAAACAGTTTCAACTTCTTACAGTTTGGAGGTGGCTGTGCCAGCCTTTAATTTAAACGGACACGTAGTTTGGGGAGCAACAGCTATGATGCTAAGTGAAATAAAAGACTTGTTAAAACAACTTATGTAAAGGCTCAGATTTATTACCTTTGTGTTTCCTAACATTGAAAAAAGATTATGGGATTATTTAAAAGAAATCCTTTCGGACATATACTTTTTATAAAAAAATGGGTTATAAGAATCATAGGTTCCTTGTCCCATAGAAGATTTAGAGGGTTTAACGAACTTCAAATTGAAGGTTCTGAAATTATAAAAAGCCTACCGGATAAAAATGTGCTTTTTATATCCAATCACCAAACATATTTTGCAGATGTGGTTGCCATGTTCCATGTGTTCAATGCCAGTTTAAGCAACAGGGAAGACAATATTAAAAACATTGGTTACTTGTGGAATCCTAAATTGAATATTTACTATGTGGCTGCCAAAGAAACCATGAAATCTGGTTTGTTGCCTAAAATTTTGGCCTATGCAGGATCAATAAGTATAGAGCGTACTTGGAGGGCAAAAGGTGAAGATGTAAACAGGCAAGTGAAGATGAGCGATATATCTAACATTAAAAAAGCCCTGGACGATGGTTGGGTAATTACCTTCCCTCAAGGGACCACAACACCTTTCAAGCCCATTAGAAAAGGAACAGCGCATATTATCAAACATTACAAGCCAGTTGTGGTGCCTATTGTAATTGACGGGTTTAGACGCTCTTTTGATAAAAAAGGGCTTCGTGTAAAAAAGAAAAACATTTTGCAGACTTTTGAAATTAAGAAACCTTTGGAGATTGATTACGAGAATGAAAGCATAGCTGAAATTGTGGAAAAGATAGAATATGCCATAGAACAGCATCCATCTTTTTTAAAAGTGATTCCAAGAGAGGAAATAGAAGCTCAGGAAGAACTTAACAAATTAAGGAAATGGCGTTTGGAAGACGACTATTAAGCTAGACTTCCAGTTTTTTTAATTCCCTGTAATTTCGGTTAAGCCGTTTTAATAAAATCCCATAAATTAAATAATAAAAGCCTAATATAATGGCTATTAACAATCCTAAAAAAACAAGGGTTAAAATAATGGTTACGGCATAAAACTTAAATATTTCTCCATTGGCTGAAGCTTTTTCTACCAAAGAAATCATTTCTTCATCCCGATCAAATTGCACACCCAATGCTATAAAAGCAGAAAGAGCCAAATAAATTAAATTAAAGCCAACATATTGTTTTACGGTTCGTCTGGTTTTTAAAATGTTTTCCATTAATATTTTGGCACTGTCTGTAGCAGAAATGGTTCTGTAGTTCATGTAAAACTTATAGAAAAAATACCCCAAAATAATATAGCCTAAAATAAGAAATGGAATCATGATGTTTTCGGCATGATAACTCTCAAAACGTTTGTTGTATTCAGTGTTTTTAAAAGCGAAAGAGATTAGGGTCCAAAAGGCAAATTCTAAAATGCTTATGATAAAAATCCATTTCACAATAGAAGAGGATTTCTTTAAAATCATGCCATATATTTCTTTGTATGAAAGTTTTGGATACTTGGTATCTTCATTTTTCTTCCAGTCTTTCTTTAATAATTCTAATTCATCCATATGCTTACGGATTTAAAATAGTTCTTAGTTTGGTTTTAACACGATTCATTTTCACACGTGCATTAACTTCACTAATTCCTATTGTTTCACTTATTTCTTTATAGCTTTTGTCTTCTAAATAAAGAAAAACAAGCGCTTTTTCAATGTCGTTTAATTGGTGTACAGCTTTGTATAGTAATTTCAATTGCTCTTCTTCCGTATCGTCGTAAGGTTCCGATTTTATTTTGTATTGAAAAGCATCAAAAGTTTCAGTTTTTATGGATCGCTTGCGTTTTCTGTATAATGTAATGGCTGTGTTCAAGCCAACACGATACATCCAAGTGCTAAATTTTGAGTCGCCTCGAAACTTAGGATAGGCTTTCCAGAGCTGAATGGTAATTTCTTGGAATAAATCGTTATGTGCTTCTTGGTTGTTGGTATAGATCCTACAAACCTTGTGCACAATGTTCTGATTTTTCTCTAATTCTTCAACAAAGCTATGTTCTAACTCTTTATTCAAATTGGTGGTTTAGTTACACTATAAGTAGCAGTTTTTATAATTTGTTACAAATTCTCAAAACAATCTTTAAAAATAGTCTTTAACTTGTGTTTATTGTATCTTTGTAAGAGAAATTTTTCAACATTCCTATGAATATTCCAAAATCCAATCATCCTCGAATCGTAATTGTTGGTGGTGGTTTTGCAGGTGTCAGTTTGGTAAAACAATTTGCCAACAAAAAGGTGCAAATAGTTCTTTTGGACAAGCGCAATTACCATACATTTCAGCCTTTGTTATATCAAGTATCTTCCTCGGGTTTGGAACCAGACTCCATAGCCTATCCGTTACGTAAAATTATTAAAAAGCACGATAATATTTTTTTTCGTTTAGCTGAAGTTTCAACCATAGACTCAAAAAGCCAACAGCTTATTACTGATATTGGCTCCCTTTCTTACGATTATTTGGTGATTGCAACTGGTACCAAGACCAATTATTTTGGAAACAAAGCTATTGAAACCAATAGCATGCCAATGAAAAACGTGCCTCAAGCCTTGAATATAAGAAGTCTTATACTTCAAAATTTTGAAAAAGCCACTATTGCCAGTTCCATGGAAGAACGTGAAGCCTTGCTTAACTTTGTGATAGTGGGAGGAGGTCCAACTGGAGTAGAGCTTGCTGGAGCCATTGCCGAATTAAAAAACCATATCCTTCCTAGGGATTATCACGATTTGAATGCCAAGGACATGCAAATACATTTGTTGGAAGGAAGTTCAAGGGTTTTGCCACCTATGAGCGAACATGCTTCTAAAAAGGCCTTGGAATTTTTAGAAAAACTGGGAGTGATTGTCCATTGTAACACGTTTGTAAAAGATTATAATGGTTTGGTGGTGTCTACCAATAATGGTTTGATTTTAGAGACAGAAACCCTTATTTGGGCAGCTGGAGTTACAGGAAACCCTATTCAAGGCTTAAATGCAGAGGTGCTTGTGGATAAAGCGAACAGATATCGGGTAAACAGATACAACCAAGTAATAGGTTACCACAATATTTTTGCTCTTGGAGACATTGCTTACATGGAAACCGAACGCTTCCCAAAAGGACATCCACAAGTAGCCCAACCTGCTATTCAACAAGGGAAATTATTGGGAAAAAATCTTATTAAATTAATAGAAGGAAAACCTTTAAAAGCTTTTGAATATAGAGATAAAGGTTCCATGGCAACCATAGGGAGAAACAAAGCAGTGGTCGATTTAAAAGCGTATAAATTTGCAGGTTTTTTTGCTTGGTTTGTTTGGATGTTTGTCCACTTAATGTCTTTGGTAGGATTTAGAAACAGAGTGGTTGTTTTCTTTAATTGGACCTATAATTATATCAATTTTGATAAAGCAGCCAGATTAATTATAAGACCTTTTAAAAAGTTAAATTAATTGTTTAATGTATCTTATTTAAGCCATTGATTATTAAAAATAAAATTAAGCATTATAAATAAAATCTATGGTTGCTTTAGAAGTCCTAAAACAATAAAAAGCTGGGCAAAGCCATAGGTAAACATAATACTAAAATCTGTAAACGGCAAGGGTTGATAAAATTTGTTTAAGGCTAAAATACTATCCGATATCATAAATAAAATAGCACCAACAAAAACCAGGATATAACTGTTTTTTGCAACCTGTCCCTGTCTTAAAAAAGCTGTTGTTGCCATACTTAAAATAACTATCATATAAATAATTACAGGACACAGCAAGTTGTTTAAACCATCTCTTAAAAAGTAAAATAAAAGGATTCCATAAACCAACATCAATCCCATAAAAACCCATCCTTTTTTTGATTTGTTCCTTTGTTTTAAAAACACCAAAACATAAAAAATGTGTGCAGTTAAAAAAGCAAGCAATCCACCCATAAAAAAATAAGCAGAATGGTTTGTGAACATAAGTAGGATATCTCCTAAAAGAGAGCATATTAAAGCCAAAACAATCAGCAGTTTTATTTTTTTTTCCAAGTGAGAGCTTTGTTTCCAAAAAAATAGAATAAGGGAAATCAATAAGGCTGGCTTGGCTATATAATTAAAAATTTGCAGGTGTTTAAAACTTGATGTAATTATTTCTAAAGCCAGAAGAAAAATAAAGAGTAAGGAAAACGATTTTTCGGTTTTTGTTGGCATAGTTCTTTTGGTTGTAATCAAATATATTCATTTCATCCTAAAATTTTTACAATTCGGTCTTTTTTAGTTTATGTAAGTTTTGTTTATATGGAGATTTGCCCATCAATCTTCCTTTGCCTAGATGCTTAGGATGACCAATCAAAAAAATCGAACAGTTAAACTTACATTCATGAAACTATCATTTTTCATCCTTTTCTTTTTCATAGTGACTTCAGGCATATCGCAAACAATCATTACTGGAAAGGTAACAGACGCCAAAAACCAACCTATTGAGGGAGCCAACGTTTATTTAGATGGAACCTACGATGGGACCATAACGGATGCCAATGGCCAGTTTTCTTTTTCAACCAACGAAACTGGAGTGGTTAGCTTAAAAATCTCTTTTCTTTCCTACGAGACCTTTCGGCTTACGCAAGAGGTTTCAAGCTTAAACAATTTGGAAGTTAAACTTCGTGACGATGTGAATGCTCTGGATACAGTTGTTATTTCTGCAGGAACCTTTTCAGCAGGAGACAACAGTAAAGTATCTGCGCTAAAACCTTTGGATGTGGTTACCACAGCTAGTGCTTTGGGAGATTATGTTGGTGCCTTGCAAACCTTGCCAGGAACCACAACTGTTGCCGAAGATGGACGTTTGTTTGTAAGAGGTGGAGACGCAGAAGAAACTCAAATTTTTATAGATGGTATTCGTGTATTCACACCTTACGTGCCTTCCACAAACAACATTCCAACTCGAGGGAGATATTCCCCATTTTTATTTGATGGGATTACATTTTCAACAGGAGGCTATTCGGCAGAGTATGGCCAAGCATTGTCCTCTGTATTGTTGTTGAACACCATAGAAGAACCTGAACAGGAAAAAACCGATATTGGTATTATGAGCGTTGGTGCTTCTTTGGGCCATACCGAAAAATGGAAAAACAGTTCCTTGAGCCTTAATGGAGCTTATATAAATTTAGCACCTTATGTGGCATTGTTTCCAGATAGAAATGATTGGAAACAACCTTTTCAAGGGGGTTCTGGAGAAGCTGTTTTTAGAAAAAAATTCAACAATGGCATGCTTAAATTCTATTCAGCCTTTGAGTCTAGTGGTTTCGAATTGATTCAAGAAGATATTAATTATGTGGATGGGGTTTATTACAAATCCAATAATAAAAACCTCTATGTTAATGGGTCTTATCAAGGGCTTTTAAGTACTAACTGGACAGTTTTTGGAGGTTTAAGCTACACCAACAACAGTAGTAAGATGAAAGTTATGGACGATGATGTTAAGGACAAGGAACATTCCTATCATTTAAAAATGAAATTGAAACACCGTTTCAATAATAGGTTTAAACTCAATTTTGGAGCTGAGTATTTGGCAACAAATTTTAATGAGGATTACAACAGTCCTTTTATAAACAACGTATCTTACGGTTTTAATAATAATATTGCATCAGCTTATTCTGAAGCAGATGTGTTTTTCTCAAAAAACTTGGCTTTAAAAGCTGGTTTGCGTTTGGAATATAGTGAGTTGTTTAAAGAATTGACTCTTTCCCCAAGGGTGTCATTGGCTTATAAAACATCTGCAAAAAGTCAGGTGTCTGTGGCCTATGGCAACTTTTACCAAAACCCAAACAACAATATTCTAAAATTTGAACAAGATTTAAATGCTCAAGAAACAAGACATTATATTTTAAATTATCAATTAAACAAAAATGGTAAAATCTTTAGGGCAGAAGCTTTCTATAAGGACTACCAAAACTTAATAAAATACGATACGGAATATGCTGATTTTACCAGTAACTACAACAATTTGGGTTCTGGTTATGCCACAGGAATCGATTTGTTTTGGAGGGATAACAAAAGCATTAAAAACCTGGATTACTGGATAAGTTACAGTTTTTTGGACAGTGAAAGGGATTACGAAAATTATCCCGTTCAAGCCGTTCCAAGTTTTGTGAATACGCACAACCTATCGGTTGTTACTAAATATTGGATTGAAAATTGGAAAAGCCAACTTGGGTTGAGTTATGGTTTTGCCTCTGGAAGAACCTACACCAATCCAAATGAAACGGGTTTTTTAAACCAAAAAACCAAATCTTACAACAATTTAAGTTTTAATTGGGCTTATTTAATCAGTCAACAAAAAATCCTTTATTTTTCCGTTAATAATGTCTTGGGACTAAAAAACATTAATGGATACCAATATGCAGATTTACCAGATAGTAACGGAATCTATGCAAGTAACGCTCTTAGGCCAGCAGCCGATCAATTCTTTTTTGTGGGTTTTTTCTGGACCATAAGTGAAAAGGGAACCGATAATCAATTGGATAACTTATAAAATAACTCTTTTATGTAGTTTTTGCCAAACATGACCAATATCATAGTAATTTGAAAGTTAGAGTGTTAACTTTAATACTATAAATTATTTTGTCATGGAACCTAAAAAAAACCCAAATATAGAGGTTGGTAGAAATAGTGGTTTGTATTTCGCAATAGGTTTAAATATCATTTTGCTGTTTACATACTTAACCATGGAGCATAAGACTTTTGAGACTTCCAAAGTAATATTGGAAAACATTGAAATGGAAGATGTTTTTGAAGAAGATATTCCAATTACCGATTTGAACATGCCTCCACCACCTCCACCACCTCAAGTACTATCAGCACCAGAAACCATTACTGTTGTTGAAGACACCAAAGACATTGAGGAAACAGTGCTTGAAAGTACAGAAACAGACCAAGAAGAGAAAATAGCAGAGCGTATTGTTGAGGTAGAGGAAGTCCAGGTTGTAGAAGTGGAAGAAGAAGTATCTGTGCCTTTTTCGGTTGTGGAAAAAGTGCCAATTTTTCCTGGTTGTTCTGGTAATACCAATCAGGAATTAAAAGATTGTTTTAGTAAAAAAATAAATGAGCACATAACCAAAAACTTTAAATACCCACAAACAGCTTTGGAATTGGGTATTTATGGACGTGTAATCGTACTTTTTGTAGTGGATAAAGAAGGAAACATTACCAACATTCAATCTAGAGGACCAGATAAAATGCTTGAAAAAGAAGCAGAACGCATCATTGGGTTGTTGCCACAAATGAAACCTGGTTTACAACGTGGCAATCCGGTAACAGTTCCCTATAGCATCCCTATAAACTTCAAAATTCAAAACTAATAAGCTTTACCTAAAAACGTTTTTCAGCCCTTATTTTACAAGCACTTTCCAATATCTTGAGAGTGTTTTTTTGTTTTCCTACAATTCGGAAATAAAAATCAACAATTCGGTAAAGCTCTTTTTAAAGCCCATGTTATTGTTTGCATATTTGTTTCAATATTAAAATCAAATAATCATGAAACACTTTAAATTACTTACAATTTGTTTGGTTGTTTTAATTACAGCAAACTTACAAGCGCAAACCAATTACGAAAAAGGCATGCAAAAAGCTTTCGATTTATGGGGAACCAATCCCATTGAAGCATCGCAAATGTTTGAAAGAATAGCCCATGCAGAACCAGATAACTGGTTGCCTCCTTATTATGCAGCAGAAACCTTGATTTTGGATGGATTTACAAAACTGGATAATAAAGAGGTTTTGGAAGCCCAACTAAATCAAGCACAGAATTTTTTAAATGACGCTACTGCCATTTCAAAAAACAATCCAGAGATCATGGTTTTGCAAGCTTTACTTTATACTGTTTATGTAGCCAGTGATGGAGCTACTTATGGCATGACCTTGTCTGGAAAAATCATGTCTTTGTATGAACAGGCCGAAGCTTTGGCGCCAAACAATCCACGGGTTGTACTGAATAAAGCCGATTGGGAAATGGGAGGAGCACGTTATTTTGGTCAGGATACAACACCATTTTGTAAAGATGTAGAAAGAGCTTTGCAACTTTTTGCTACCTTTAAACCAGAATCGAAATTTGCTCCATCATGGGGAAAAGAACGCGCTGAAGAGATTTTAAAAGACTGTAAATAAAAATCATGAGCAGAAACACTAAAAATATATTAATAACCTTTGGCATTGGCTGTATAGTATTTGTAATTGGGAACGCTATTTTTAGTGGTTTTGAATTTGAAGACAGCAACGAGCTGCTTATTAATTTTACCTTCTATCAACTTTATGCATTTGTTTTGGGATATTCCAATATGTATTTTTTTAACTATTTGGAGAAATATCCCTGGAAAGAAAAAGAGGCTGTAAAACGTATTGTTATAGGTATTATTGGTTCCATTGCACTCACTTTGGTTGGTTTGTTTTTTTTACGAATGGCCACAGCGCTGTTTTACAACAAGCAATCATTTGAAACCTTTATGGCTAACGAATCCTACAGGGATTATACCTTTGGGTTGTGGATTACCTTAAGTATTGTAATAACCTTTCATGCTGTTTATTTCTTTAAAAAGAACCAGGAAAAAAAGGTTAAGGAATCTCAAATAGTTGCACAAACGCAAACAGCTAAATTCGATGCTTTAAAAAACCAGCTGGATCCACATTTTTTGTTTAACAGTTTAAATGTCTTAACCAGCTTAATTGAAGAGAATCCAGATAAAGCACAAGATTTTACAACGTCCTTGTCTAAAGTTTATCGCTATGTTCTGGAACAAAAAAATAAGGATTTAGTGTCTGTGGATGAAGAGCTGAAATTTGCCAAGACCTATATGTCTTTACTAAAAATGCGCTTCGAGGACAGTATTGTTTTCGATATTCCGGAACAGGCTTCAAATCCAGAAAGTAAGGTGGTGCCCTTATCTCTTCAGCTTTTGTTGGAGAATGCCGTAAAACACAATATGGTTACGGAAAAAAATCCGTTGCACATTAAAATTTACGAAAAAGACGGGCTTTTAATAGTAGAAAATAATTTACAGATAAAACAAATAGTAAAAAAGAGTAGTGGTGTAGGGTTGAGTAATATCATGCAACGCTACCAATTATTAACCAAAAGAAAAGTTATCATCAATCAACAAGCAGACAGTTTTGCAGTTGCAATACCTATGCTTACAAAACAAATTACCATTATGGAAACAAAATCAGAACACAACAGGGAAGACGCTTATTATAGAGCTAAAAAACAAGTAGAAGAAATTAAAGGGTTTTACGGGAACCTGCTTTCTTATTGCATTGTCATACCTTTTATAATATTTATTAACTATCAAACCTCATGGGGCTTTCAATGGTTTTGGTTCCCTATGTTGGGTTGGGGAATGGGCTTGCTGTTTCATGCCTTTGCTGTATTTGGATACGGTAAATCTTGGGAACAACGCAAGATTCAAGAAATTATGGAGAAAGAAGAGACGTATAATCAAAATAAATGGAAATAATCATGGAACGGGATTTCTCAAAGCTGGAACGCTTGGAACGTGTAAAAAAGCGGGTTAAAAAAATCAAAGGGTTTTATGTGCATTTATTGGTATATGTGGTTGTAAACCTGATGATTGTGGTTTTAAATATCCAAGATTTGGAGCCTGGTGAAAGCTATTTTCAATATAAAAATTTCTTTACTTTGTTTTTCTGGGGAATTGGTTTGGCTGTCCATGGATTAAGCGTGTTTTTGCCAGATTTTATTTTAGGAAAAAACTGGGAAGAACGTAAAATAAAACAACTCATGGAAGAAGATAAAAAACACTGGAAATAAACTTTTTCACAACAATCAATTTAAAACCAATCAACCTTATAAACTATGAAAGTCATTATTATTGAAGACGAAAAACCATCTGCAAGACGTTTACAGAGAATGCTGGATAAAATAGGCATTCAAGCAGAAACCATGTTGCATTCCGTGGAGGAATCCGTAGCTTGGTTTCAGGAGAATGAGCATCCAGATTTAATCTTTTTGGACATTCAACTGAGCGATGGTCTATCGTTTGAAATTTTCGATTTGATAGATGTAAAATCTTCCATCATTTTTACCACTGCCTATGATGAATACGCGCTTCAAGCCTTCAAACTAAATAGTGTGGATTACCTGTTGAAACCCATAGATGCTGAGGAAATGGAGAAAGCCATCCATAAATTCAATTCAAAGCATAAAACCATTCAGCCTATTACCTTAAATTTTGAAGATATTAAAAAACTGTTGGTAAATCCAATAGAAAGAGACGACAAGGAGTACAAAAAGCGTTTTTCGGTAAAAGTCGGTCAGCATTTAAAGCTTGTTCCCATTGATGACATTGAATGTGTTTACAGCGAAAATAAAGGCACCTATCTATACACAACCGAAGGCAGGAACTATTTGATAGATCAAACTTTGGAGCAACTTGAAACCGAACTGCAACCTGAAACCTTTTTTAGGGTTAACAGAACGTTTTTTGTAAATATCAATGCCATAAAAGATATGGTTAGCTATACCAATTCGCGTTTGCAAATTAAATTGCATTCTTATAACGAGCAAGAGGTTATTGTAGCAAGGGAGCGTGTTAAGGATTTTAAAAGCTGGCTGGAGTAAAGTAAGGGCTTATTCCTCAATTCTATTGTCATCAAAAGACGAAGGTAAGAGTTTGGGAATAAACTTAATCACCAAAGGTAGCAGCAATGCGCCCCCAGGAAGCATGAAAATGGCCAAACTTGGTATGGATTTAAAAATATCCAACAATTGTGTTTGCACTTTCTTTTGTTCTTCGTCGCTTAAATCCCTAACCGTGGATTTGGACAACAACACCATGAGCTCCTTACTCTCCATAAGCTCTTTTTGCAAACGCTTGCTGTTTCTGGAAATAAGTTTGTTAACCATTTTACTCGAGTTGGAATAAAAGGTTTTTACAATGTTTTTAGAACTTAATAGAGCTATTTTATCTTTATTGCTTTTATAGAACAACTCTATAAAGCGTATGGAATTATAAATGCGTACCTGCTCAAGCTGCAGTTGTTCGCCAAGTTTTAAAAGCAGTGTTTTTTCATTTTTGTCAATATTTAAATCTCCCCAAGTTGCCATGCAGGCAATATCCATAATATAATAAGTTTCCAAATCGGTATTTATAAACTCCAAGGCTTCTTGGAATGTTAGTGTTTTATGGGATTTGTACCTTATGGATTGGTCGACCAACTTTAACAAACTGTTGTCGTATTCTGTTTTTTTGCTTTTGGAATTTAAAACCTCCCTTACTATGGTCTCTATGGCAGATTCCAAATGCTGAATGTGTTTTTCTGAAATTTCCTGCGTTAGTAAAAATGCTTTATAGGCCAATATATCAGTAAACAGCAAAGCATTTGTAATAAAATAATTAAAGCTCCTGTCAATTAAATTGTCATCTATTTGAATGCGTTTGTGAATTATTTTTTCCAGTAAGGAGGCAGTTTTCTTTTCGCCTAAAATTTCAGAAAATATGGAAGTGGTGTGTGCATTGATTTCAATATAAAAATTGATAATGCTTTCAATAAATTCAACATCAGAAGTTTTGTTTTCTTCAAAAATATATTTCAAAGCAAGTAAAAAATTTACTTTGCATATTTCTTCTTCGGTTAATTCTGAAGCATCAAAATGGTCTTTTAAAACCTTAACGTTGCTACCATAAATAAAGCCACTTTCCCTTAAAATATCATAAAAGGTGTTCTCGTCTGTATGATTCCAGATAGGGTTTGTGTCTAATTCTTTTAGTAACTTTTTTATCCAGCCACTTGCTGATGGATTCATGATTGACAAATTTCTTCGCAGTAAAGATAAATTTTATATCTAAAATCAACCAATACTATAAGGGTAAAAAATATTTATAAAACCCTGTGATTTTTTAACGAGCTTAAATGCAAAAGTTAAAAAGCTGTTAACATTGTAAAAGGGTTATGGCTGTCGTTATATTTTTACCGGTTTATCGTTTAATCACGTTATTTATTTACTTATGAAAAGAATCTTTACTATTTTATTGTTTTTAATTATTGGCAGCTCACAGGCTCAGAACATCAAAGGTGTTGTTACCAATAGCAACCAACAACCGTTGGAGGATGTTTATATTTACAACACTAACTCATCATCTCATGCGCATACCATTGCCAATGGCTCTTTTGTGTTAGAGAACAATCAGGTAGGCGATTCTTTAACCGTTGGTTTGTTGGGTTACGAAAAGACTTTTTTGGTGTTGAACGAAAACCATTTCAATGATAGCCTTACCATTGTTTTAAAAGGAAAGACCATTTTATTGGATGAATTGGTGATTACGGAACAAATAGACGCTTTAAACAGCATTTCCAAAGTGGATTTGGAAACCAATCCAGTTAATTCTTCACAAGAAATTTTACGTAAAGTCCCAGGCCTGATTATTGGGCAACATGCTGGAGGAGGAAAGGCCGAACAAATATTTTTACGTGGTTTTGATATTGACCATGGTACAGATATCAGTCTCTCTGTAGATGGTATGCCTGTAAATATGGTGTCTCATGCTCACGGACAGGGTTATAGCGATTTACACTTTCTTATTCCGGAAACCATTAATAATATCAACTTTGGTAAAGGACCATACTATGCCAACAAAGGCGATTTTAATACCGCTGGATATGTGGACTTTAATACCAAGGAAGATATTGGCTCCAGTGAAATAAACTTCAGTTACGGACAATTTAATTCCATGCGAACGCTTGGAATGTTCAACCTGTTGGGAAATACACCCAACCAAAATGCTTATGTAGCTTTGGAGTACATTCAATTTGATGGACCTTATCATTCTCCTCAAAATTTCAACCGTATCAACCTTTTTGGGAAATACACCACGTATCTTAAAGGAAACGACAGATTATCTGTATCGCTTTCTCATTTTAAAAGTCGTTGGGACGCTTCGGGACAAATACCACAAAGGGCTGTAAACTCTGGCATGATAGATCGATGGGGTTCTATTGATGATACCGAAGGAGGAAATACCTCCAGAACCAATTTTAATGTAGAGTACAACTCCTTATTATCCGAAAATTTACAGTTTAAGTCCAATGTGTTTTATTCGCAATACAATTTTGAACTGTATTCCAATTTCACCTTCTTTTTGGAAGACCCAATCAATGGCGACCAAATAAAACAAAAAGAAGCTAGGGATATTTTTGGTTTCAATGCAGAATTTACACGAGATGGCAATTTAGGTGCAGTTGAAGCTACTTATACGGGAGGTTTTGGCATGCGTTACGATTTTGTAAACGATGTGGAATTGTCGCATACATTAAATAGAAACGAAACGTTAAATTATATGGCTTTGGGCGATGTGAACGAAACCAATATGTTTGCCTATATAAATGCCGAACTGAACTTTGGTAAATTTATAGTAGCGCCAGCGTTGCGTTTGGATTATTTTAAGTTTATGTACAATGATGCTTTGGTGAGTGATTATGAAACCCTTTCAGAAACAAAAACCATAGTAAACCCTAAGGTGAATTTCTTTTTTAACCAAAATGATAACCTACAATGGTTTTTAAAAACAGGCATAGGTTTCCATTCAAACGATGCTAGGGTCGTGGTGCAACAGCAAGGCGAGGATATTTTACCAAGAGCTTATGGAGCCGATTTTGGGGCTATTTGGAAACCAGTTCCTAAAGTGGTTTTTAATACAGCTTTGTGGTACTTGTTTTTGGAACAGGAATTTGTGTATGTTGGAGATGCTGGAATTGTGGAGCCTAGTGGAGAATCCAAACGATATGGATTAGATTTGGGATTAAGATATCAGCTAACAGATTGGTTGTATTTTGATACAGACGCAACCTTAACACATGCTAGAAGTGTAGAGGAACCTTCCGGGGAAGATTACATTCCTTTAGCACCAGATTTCACTCTTACAGGAGGCTTGTCGATGAATAATTTTAAAGGGTTTTCTGGAGCAATTCGTTATCGATTTATAGATGATAGACCAGCAAATGAAGACAATTCCATAGTTGCCGAAGGTTATTTTGTAACCGATCTGAACTTAAGCTATGAGTTTGCCAATAATTTGGTTCTGGGAATTGCCATAGAAAACCTTTTCGATACCGAATGGAACGAAACGCAATTTGCCACAGAGTCCAGATTGCAAAACGAATTGGAACCTGTAGAAGAAATTCACTTTACTCCTGGAACACCTTTCTTTTTTAAAGCCAATATTAGTTATAGATTTTAGTACCTGTTGAGGTGAAGAATAAAAAAAATGCTGCCATCTGGCAGCATTTTTATTTGTGTTTAGGTTTATATTTATTCTAAGTTTATAATACCACCACAGCTTACACGACCTCCAGCATCTCCAGTTGGTTGGGTTGTAAAGTCGTCTACACCTTGGTGTACAATCACGGCTTTATCCAAAATATCCTTGTTAGGATCTCCACAACCTATACACCATTGGTCTGTACTGAATGTAATGGTACCATTTCCGTTTTCGTCAGCTTCAAAATTTCCTATATCGCCTTTGTGATATCCTTTTACGTCACCCCATTTTCCGTGAGGTTCGTTTGTTGGGTTCCAGTGTCCACCTGTAGATGTTCCATCTGGTGCAGAACAATCAGATTTTTCATGTAAATGGATGGCATGGGTTCCAGGGGTTAAACCGTCAAAAACAGCAACCATGGTTACTTTTCCTTCTGTTTCGGTAAATACAGCGCTTCCGTTTACTTTACTGTCACTTTTAGGTTCTAGTTTAATTTTTATTTTCTTAACATCTTCATTTACGGTTTCTTCAACAGGTTCTACTACGTTTTCTTCGGTAGTGGTTCCTTCGGCTTCAGTGTTTTCTTTTTTGTCGTTTTTACAGCTTATTGCAAAACTCAAGCTTAGCAATAACGCAAACAATATCGGTTTTTTCATTTTAAATTAATGTTTAAGGTTTACCCCAAAGTTACGTAAATAATAGAAGGATTTAAAATTTTAAACCCTCTAATATGATAAAAGTCATGTTTTAAAAATCGCATTAAATATACTTTTGTACCTGAATTGTTTAGGTATGAAAAACTCTTTAATAAATAAATATAATGTAGCTGGACCTCGATACACGAGCTATCCAACGGTTCCTTATTGGGACATAAACACCTTTTCATCTAAAAAATGGAAAGAATCCTTAATAAAATCTTTTAACGAAAGCAACCAAACAGAGGGATTAAGCCTTTATTTGCATTTGCCTTTTTGCGAGAGCCTGTGCACCTTTTGTGGTTGTAACAAGCGTATCACCAAAAGACACGAGGTAGAGTCGCCATATATAACTGCTGTTTTAAAAGAATGGGATTTATATTGCAAGTTGTTTGATACCAAACCCAATATTAAAGAAATACATTTGGGTGGAGGCACACCAACGTTCTTTTCCACAGACAACCTAAAGCGTTTAATTGAAGGGCTTTTAAAAAGGACAACTTTGGCAGAAGGCTATGAGTTTAGTTTTGAAGGCCATCCAAACAATACGACCAAAGAACATTTGCAAACCTTGTACGATTTAGGGTTTAGACGTGTTAGTTTTGGAGTTCAGGATTATAACAAAACCGTTCAAATAGCCATTCATAGAATTCAACCGTTTGAAAATGTCAAGCGTGTTACAGAACAAGCAAGGGAAATAGGCTACACGTCTGTAAGTCACGATATTATTTTTGGCTTACCTTTTCAAACCATAGAACATGTAGAAGAAACTATAAAAAAGACTAAAGAACTTATGCCAGACCGATTGGCATTTTACAGTTATGCACATGTACCATGGATAAAAGGCAATGGGCAACGTGGTTTTAAAGAAGAAGATTTACCTACTCCAGAAACCAAAAGAAGACAATACGAACTAGGTAAAGAGCTGCTTGCAGAAGCTGGTTTTGTAGAAATTGGCATGGATCATTTTGCCCTTAAATCAGATTCATTGTACAAATCTATAGAACAACAAAAACTGCACAGAAATTTTATGGGTTACACAGCTTCCAAAACTCAAGCCATGATTGGCTTGGGAGTTTCTTCCATTAGTGATAGCTGGTATGGCTTCGCACAAAACGTGAAAGGTCTGGAAGAGTATTATCATTTAATAGACGAAAACATCATACCTATATATAGAGGTCATATTTTAAATGAAATAGACCTAAAAATCAGGAAACATATATTAAATCTTATGTGCCAGTTTCACACCTCTTGGAACACAGAAGCACAATATTTTAACGAACTTCCCGAAGTTTTAAAAAAACTGGAAGAAATGGAAACAGATGGCTTGTTAAAAATAAACCAAACGAGCCTTCAGGTTACCGAAAAAGGAAAACCATTTGTAAGAAACATTTGTATGGCTTTCGATTTGTTATTACAAGAAAAAATGCCAGAAACCCAATTGTTTTCTATGACGATATAAAAACACAACCAAAAAATGAAAAAAATAATAGTACCAGTCGATTTTTCTGAGCATTCCGAATATGCTTTAGAAGCAGCATCCATGTTGGCCAAAAAGAACAACGCTGAAATTTTAGCCTTGCACATGCTGGAAATTTCCAATGCTGTTTTAACAAAAGCTGATAATATGAAACAAATGGAATCTTTATTTTTTTTAAGATTGGCTGAACAAAAATTCAAAGATTTTTTAAATAAAGACTATCTTAAAGGGGTCAAGGTAACTCCTATTATTAAACACTTTAAAGTGTTTAGCGAAGTCAACGAAGTGGCCATGGAACACCAGGCTGATTTAATTGTCATGGGGTCTCAGGGAGCAAGCGGTATTAAAGAAGTGTTGGTGGGTTCCAACACAGAAAAAGTAGTTAGGTATTCAGATATTCCAGTGCTCATAATCAAACACAATCCTATTTTAATGGATTTTGAAAACATGGTTTTTGCTTGCGATTTTTCGGAAGAAGCCATAGAACAATATATTAAAGCCAAAGAAATGGCTGTAAAACTGGGAGCCAAAATGCACTTGGTATATGTAAATTTGCCTGGCTCTATGTTTAAAAGCTCGGCAGAGATAGAAAAACAAGTAGCAGCTTTTCTTAGAAAAGCCGATGGTGGCATTGAAAAAATGAACGAAGTGAATTATGTAAACGATTATAGCATTGAGAAAGGGATTTTAAATTTCTCCAACGTTATAGGAGCCGATTTAATAGCAGTGGCAACACATGGTAGAAAAGGCATAGCACATTTCTTTGAAGGAAGTATCTCTGAAGATATAGCCAATCATTCCACCTTACCTGTAATGACTTTTAAAATTCAATAATTTTCAATATTGATATAAAATCAATAAACGTTTAAAAAGAGTTAAACCTTGGTTTGACTCTTTTTTTTTATATTTTCTATTTCTTACATGCTCACATATAGTCGGTTATATATTGTTTGTTTTAGGTTAAACCTAAAAGTTAAAAAAAACTTAACTTAAAAGATGTTTTTGTCCTAAATATGATTAATGTCATATTTTGTTTAAGATATAGCTCTTAAATTTGCCGTATTAAATTAATATATATATCATGAAGTTAACACTAAAAATTATTACCGTTTTATTTATTTCACTACTTGTAAGTTGTGGTGGAAAAGAAGAAAAAAAAGAAGAAACCTTTTCTTATCAAAAAAAGGCGCCAACTGAGAAAAAAGAAGAAGCGCCCAAAGTTGAAACAGTAAAAGCTTCCGAAAAAGTAGATTTAACCAATAAAGGGGTTGGACCTATAAAATCGGTAGAGTTACCAGCAGACATAGACCAAAGCATGGCTACAAAAGGGGAAGACATTTATAAAAAAATGTGTACAGCCTGCCATAGAGTCGACAAAAAATTTATTGGTCCAGCTCCAACAGGAGTTCTTGAACGTAGAACACCAGAATGGGTTATGAACATGATTTTAAATCCAGAAGAAATGGTTCAAAACGATCCTTTGGCAAAAGAATTGTTAATTGAGTTCAATGGTTCTCCTATGGCAAATCAAAATTTAACAGAAGAAGAAGCTAGAGCTGTTTTAGAATACTTTAGAACACTTAAATAATTCATATTATGAAAACAACAAC
Source organism: uncultured Xanthomarina sp. (assembly GCF_963971605.1). Lineage (NCBI taxonomy): Bacteria > Pseudomonadati > Bacteroidota > Flavobacteriia > Flavobacteriales > Flavobacteriaceae > Xanthomarina > uncultured Xanthomarina sp. The sequence continues at coordinate 14,352 of NZ_CAXATZ010000002.1, read as the reverse complement.
TAACCTTAAATTTTTATTCACTGCTCTTTTAGTTGTTCTGTTTATTAGCTGTAAAAATGAAGCTAATACAACAGAACAATCAGAAGGCACAACTAAAGCCGCTTCTACAGAAGCACCTGAAAGACAGGGTCAAGCTTTTATTGAAGATGATGGTTCTACACCTAATATCTTGCAAATTGCCATTGGTTCTCCAGACCATACAACCTTGGTTGCAGCTGTTCAAGCAGCAGAACTGGAAAATGCCTTGGTTAATGCGGGACCTTTAATGGTGTTTGCACCAACTAACGAAGCCTTTGCTGCTTTGCCAGAAGGGACCGTAGACGATTTGCTGAAACCGGAAAACAAAGAAAAACTGGCTTTCATTTTAAAACATCATGTAACTCCTGGAAACTATTCTAAGGACTTCTTGAAAAAGTTCAAAAAACTTGGACAAGCAAGTAACGATTATGTTACTGTTGAAGTTAAAGGAGAGGATGTTTATATAGGAGGAGCCAAAATTATTGCTAGTATTCCTGCAGGAAACGGAATTATTCATGTAGTGGATAAAGTAATATTACCTAATTAAATTTAAAACACTAATTAATATCATTCTTATGAAAAACATTTTTAAATTATCAATTGGACTTTTCTTTACAGCTGTTGCTTTTACTAGCTGTAACGATCAAAAGTCAAACAAATCAAATGGAGCTCTAAGTTCTAGTAATGCCGAGAAGGTTTACATTGCTCCAGGAGAACACGACTCGCATTACGCGTTTATTTCTGGAGGATATAGTGGTAACCTTACAGTGTACGGCTTGCCTTCCGGAAGAATGTTTAAGGAAATTCCGGTTTTCTCTCAATTCCCAACCAATGGTTATGGGTATTCCGAAGAAACCAAACCTTTACTGGAAACGTCTTATGGTTTTATCCCTTGGGACGACTCGCATCACCCAGACATCTCTCAAACAAATGGAGAGTTGGACGGACGTTGGGTTTTCATTAACGGAAACAATACACCTCGTATTGCAAGAGTTAGTTTAAAATCTTTTGAAACCGAAGAAATTATCGAAGTGCCAAACAGTGCTGGTAACCATAGTTCTTCTTTTATCACAGAAAATACAGAGTATGTAGTTGCAGGAACACGTTTCTCTGTTCCAGTACCACAAAGAGATATGTCTATTAAAGACTATAAAGGAAACTTTAAAGGAGCTTTAACATTTATCTCTGTAGATCCGGAACATGGACATATGGATATTAAATTCCAAGTGTTAATGCCAGGATTTAACTACGATATATCTCACCCAGGACGTGGAAAATCTCACGGATGGTTCTTCTTTACAACCTATAATACTGAAGAAGCAAACTCTCTGTTAGAGGTTAATGCATCTCAAAACGATAAAGATTTTATCGCAGCCATTAACTGGAAGAAAATTGAAGAATACGTGAACAATGGTGGTGGTACCATGATGCCAGCAAACTATGCACACAACGTATATAGCGAAGATACACATACAGCTACTTCAACCATGAAAAAAGAAGTTCGTGTGGTAAACCCTTCTGAAGTTCCTGGTGCTGTATTCTTATTGCCAACACCAAAATCACCTCACGGTTGTGATGTGGATCCTTCTGGAGAATACATTGTTGGTAACGGTAAATTATCAGCCAACTTAACAGTGCATTCATTTACTAAAATGATTGATGCCATTGAAAACAAAAAGTTTGATGGAGATGCTTATGGTATTCCTATCTTAAAATTCGAAGATGTATTGGCAGGTTCTGTAGAGCAACCAGGTTTAGGCCCTTTACATACAGAGTTTGACGATCAAGGAAACGCTTATACTACCTTCTTTATTTCTTCTGAAGTTGTAAAATGGAAATTAGGTACTTGGGAAGTTATCGACAGAAAACCAACATATTACTCTGTAGGTCACTTAACCATTCCTGGAGGTAACTCTAGAAAACCTTTTGGTAAATATATGTTCGCTATGAACAAGATTACTAAAGACCGTTATTTGCCAGTTGGTCCAGAAATGGAGCACTCTGCACAATTATATGATATTTCTGGAGATAAAATGGAACTGTTATTGGATTTCCCAACTCACGGTGAACCTCACTACGCAGCAGCCATCCCAGCTGAAATCATTAAAGAAAATTCGCTTAAATTCTATAAGCTTGCAGATAACAAACACCCTCGCAAAGCAACAAACGAAAGCGAAACCAAAGTGGTTAGAGAAGGTAAAAACGTACATGTATACATGACCTTAATACGTAGTCACTTTACACCAGACAACATTGAAGGTATTAAAGTAGGAGACAAAGTGTTCTTCCATATTACAAACTTGGAACAAGATTTTGATGTACCTCACGGATTTGCCATGATTGGTGCCAATAATGCCGAGTTGTTAATTGCTCCTGGTCAAACTAAAACCTTAACCTGGGAACCAAAACAAGTTGGTGTATGGCCATTCTATTGTACAGACTTCTGTTCTGCTTTACACCAAGAGATGCAAGGATATGTTCGCGTATCTCCAGCAGACTCAAACATTGAGCTGTCTTGGTCTCTAGGCGAATAATTGAATAGATACAAATAAAGCTTAGGAAAATTTTGTTTTAGTGTTTATTTTCCTACTCTAAGGCGAGAGTTGATTTGTCGCTCTCGCCTTTCTTTTTCAAACACTATTAACTAAATGGTTAATAAATAAGTATTAATTTTATGAAAAAGGCAGGAATTGTAATGGTTTTAGGTTCCTTATTATTGTTGGGACTATTTAAATTTCCACTTTGGAACATCATGCTTGGTGCGCCTCAATATCCCGATCCTTTAGGAATGGATATTTACATTCAAGGAATTGAAGGTGTGGAAGAATTTGATCTGCAAAATATCGATGGATTAAATCATTATATTGGAATGAAAACAATACCTAAACCAGAAGACATGTGGGAATTTACCGTATTCCCTAAAGTTATCATTGGAATGGTTATATTAGGTGTAGCCATAGGTTTATTGGGCTTTTTTGAAAAAATAAGCTATAAATATTTTTTAGGTTGGTTTGTACTTATGTCTGTATTGGGCATTTTGGGCATGTACGACTTCAACAACTGGTTAACTGAGTATGGAAGCGATTTGGACCCTCATGCCATTCTAAAATTAAAGAATCCAGATGGCACACCAATGACCTACAAACCACCATTATTCGGTCACCAAAAATTGCTTAACTTTGACGTAACTTCCTTGCCTCATATTGGTGGATACCTTATGTTTGTAGGAATGTCGTTAACACTTGTGGCTTTCTGGTTAGGCAGAAGGTTCAGCTTAAATAACACGGGAGAGTAATCTCCTAGAGATTAAAAAAAACACTAAAATAATGCAAAGATTTAAACACATTTCCTTTGTGGTACTGCTATTGGTATTAACCAGTTGCAACGTTGGGCCACAAGCTATAGATTACGGAAAAGATGGCTGCCATTTTTGTAAAATGACCATAGTAGATAAGGTTCACGCTGCAGAAATTGTAACCAATAAAGGTAAGATTTACAAGTTTGATGCTTCTGAATGCATGATAAACTTTATGGAAGACTTTGATGCTGCCGAAGTAAAAAGTTACCTAACCAACGTCTATACAGAACCAGAAATACTTGTAGATGCTACTCAAGCTACTTTTTTAATCAGTAAAAATGTTCCAAGTCCTATGGGAGCTTTTTTAACAGCTTTTAAGACCAAAGAAGACGCTCAAAACGTTCAAGAAGAAAAAGGAGGGACACTTTACACCTGGAATGAATTATTGGTTCATTTTAAAGAAAACTAGCATGAAAATTAAAATTGTATCTTTTATAGCTATCTTTTTAGCCAGCTTTTTGCATGCACAAACCATTGAGGTCTGTGAGAACTGTCCGGTTTCAAACGTAAAAGATGCCATAAAAGTTGCTAAGGATTTTGATACCATTGTTATAAAAAAAGGCACCTACAAAGAACACGATATACTTGTAGATAAACCTTTGACCATTATTGGTAAAGACTATCCTGTAATAGATGGCGAAATGAAAGGTGAAATTATCACCGTTGTTTCAGACAGTGTTACTGTAGATGGCCTGTTCATTATTAATGTTGGTACCAGTTATACCGAAGATTATGCAGCTATTCGGGTAAAAAGGAGCAAGGACTTTGTTATTAAAAACCTGGTCCTGGAAAAACTGTTTTTTGGTATTTACATTGAAAAATCACAAAACGGAAAAATCTTTCACAATAAAATAATTGGGGATGCCGTAGAAGAGTATAACTCCGGGAATGGTATTCAATTATGGTACAGCAAAAACGTTGAAATTGAACATAATTTTGTAGAACGCGTTCGTGATGGGATTTATCTGGAATTCTCAGACTTTTGTACCATAAAAAACAATGTTAGTGCAAACAATATTAGGTATGGCCTGCACTTCATGTTCTCTAACGATGATATTTACCAAGACAATACCTTCGAAAACAATGGAGCAGGAGTGGCTGTTATGTTTTCAAAGAAAATAAAAATGTACAACAATGTCTTTAAAGAAAACTGGGGGACTGCATCTTATGGTTTGCTCTTAAAAGAGATAAACGATGCCGAAATTAAGGGCAATATTTTTTCTAACAATACCATAGGGATCAACATAGAGGGATCCAACAGGATTAATTATATCAACAACGATTTTATTAGCAATGGTTGGGCTGTAAAAGTGCGTGGCGCTTGCTATACCAATCATTTTATCAGCAACAATTTCTTGTACAATTCCTTCGATATTTCCTATAACAGCAATATTAACGATAACATTTTCGATAAAAACTACTGGAGCAATTACACAGGTTACGATTTGAACAAAAACGGTATTGGAGACATACCATACAGACCTGTCAAGCTCTTTTCATATATAGTAAACAGAACACCAGAAACCATTATTTTACTGCGTAGCTTGTTTATAGATATTATTGATTTCTCCGAAAAAGTATCGCCAGTTTTTACACCAGACAATTTACTGGACAACAACCCTAAAATGAAAAGAATTACATGGTAAGCATTCAAAATTTACATAAAAAATTCGGGAAGAACCAGGTTTTAAGCGGTCTCGATCTAGAGATAAGCGAAGGAGGTATCTTTGCTGTTCTTGGCCCTAATGGTTCCGGAAAAACAACTCTTATTAAATGCTTGTTGGGAATGGTCATTCCCAATAAAGGTTCTATTTCTGTAATGGGAGAAAACGTAAAAAACGGTTCTGCATACAGACATAAAATAGATTATTTACCCCAAATAGCCAATTTCCCTAGCAATTTAAAGGTAAAGGAGTTGATAAAAATGATTAAGGACTTGCGTGGAAACACCACCTTGGACCAAGAATTGATCAGCCTTTTTAAATTGGAACCTTTTTTAGATAAAAAATTGGGCAATCTCTCTGGAGGTACCAAACAAAAAGTGAATTTGGTACTAACATTTATGTTCAATAGTCCTTTGGTGATTCTGGATGAGCCTACCTCTGGACTGGATCCCATTTCATTGCTTCGGTTAAAAAAGTTAATCCAAGCCGAAAAAGACAAGGGTAAAACCATTTTAATAACCTCTCATATTATGAGTTTTGTTGAAGAAATTTCAGATGAAATTGTGTTTTTGCTTGAAGGTAAAATTTACTTCAAAGGAAGCATAAACGAACTTAAGAACAAAACCAATCAACCAGATTTCGAACATGCCATCGCATCTATATTAACAGACAATCATGCTTAAAATATTAAAATATAGTTTTTACGATTTAATGCGAAGCCGTTGGAGCTACGTTTATTTTGCATTTTACTTATTATTGGGTGTCGTTTTGTTGTTTTTAAACAACGACCTCTCCAAAGCCGTTATTACCTTAATGAACGTCATTATTGTGTTGGTGCCATTAATAGGAACCATTTTTGGAGTAATGTATTACTACAACTCCAAAGAGTTTACAGAGCTGCTTTTGGCGCAACCCTTAAAACGATCTTCCATTTTTCTGGGACAGTATTTGGGCGTCGCCATTTCGTTGTCCATGAGTTTAATTTTGGGATTGGGAATACCATTCATATTTTACGGTCTCTTTAAATCCACAGCCATTTGGGATTTTTCCTTACTGTTGATAACAGGTACCTTTTTAACCTTTATTTTCTCTGCCTTGGCTTTTAACATTGCCTTGTCCAACGAAAATAAAATTAAAGGCTTTGGTTATGCCATCCTGTTGTGGCTGTTTCTTGCCATTATTTACGATGGTATCTTTTTAATGTCCTTGATTTTGTTTGAAGACTATCCATTGGATAAGCTCTCCTTAATTGGAACCATGTTAAACCCAATAGATTTATCCAGAACACTCATTTTGCTAAAATTGGATATTTCGGCCTTATTAGGGTACACAGGAGCTATTTTTAAACAGTTTTTTGGTACTAATTTTGGTTTGGTTGTATCTATTAGCATGCTGGCTGTTTGGGTTATCATGCCAGTCCTTAGAATTATTTTTAAGTCCAAAAAGAAAGATTTTTAATCGTGTTTTTACTACCTTTGGGTTAAACTATGGTTGGTACTTTGGTTTCTTTCAAAAATCCTTAAAAAAAGTACTCTCATAAACCTTAAATTAAACCACTAAAAACCATTAAAATGAACAAAATTATTGTCCCAATAGATTTTTCTGAACATTCAGAGTATGCCTTAGAAGCTGCAGTAACATTAGCTAAAGGCAATGGTGCAGAAATTATTGCGTTGCACATGCTCGAAATGTCCGATTCTGTCCTTACATCCACAGATTCAGAACAACAACAAAAAGCTGTTTTCTTTTTAAAACTGGCCGAAAAGAGATTCAATGAATTTTTGGATAAACCCTATTTAAAGGAGGCCAATGTCACACCTCTGGTAAAGCATTTTAAGGTGTTTAGCGAAGTCAATGATGTCGCTAAAGACCAAGGAGCAGATTTAATTGTTATGGGCTCTCATGGTACCAGTGGGCTTTCAGAAATATTTGTTGGCTCCAATACCGAAAAAGTGGTAAGGCATTCAGAGATTCCTGTGTTGGTCTTAAAACACAAATTCAACAAAGACCATCTAAAAGATGTGGTTTTCGCTAGCGATTTCTCAGCTGAATCTGTTGCTGTGTACCAAAAGGCAAAAACATTGTTTCAGGACTTTAAAGCAAAACTGCACTTGCTTCACGTAAACCTTCCTTCTGATAGATTTAGAAGCACCAACGAAATAGACCAAACCGTTAGTAACTTTTTAATGAAAGCCGAAGGCAATCTGGATAAATTGTCGCAAATCAACTTTGTGTCAGATTATACTGTTGAAAAAGGCGTATTAAACTTTGCAAATAGAATAGGAGCAGACTTAATTGCCGTTGCAACTCACGGTAGAACAGGAATTGCACATTTCTTTGAAGGAAGTATTTCAGAAGATATTGCAAACCACGCAGTTTTACCGGTTATGACCTTTAAAATATAAAATAACATACCTATAAATAGATAAGGCCGAACATCACGTTCGGCTTTTTTTTTTTTTAATAATTAAAATCGAATATCTGACTTTAATCATGTTTTGCAAGGCATATCTTTCTTAAATTTGCCCTATGATTTCAGCAATAGCACATAAAATAACAGCCTTTGTTCTTATGTTCATATTATTTGCACATAATATTAACACCTTGGTTATTGTTGGAGATTTTCTTGTTAATCAGGATTTTATTGCCAAAACCTTATGTATTCAAAAGGACAACCAACAGGGTTGTAATGGTAAATGTCAGTTAGCCAAACAACTTTCGGAAACCAATCCGGATTCCAATAGTCAAATTCCCGTTCAAGAGACAAAAAGAATGGTTTTGGATGTGTATTGCATTTCAAATATCAACACCATCGAGAACCAATTTAACGACTATAAATTACCACAAGTCTTATTGACCCATAATTCGCCAAAAATTGTAAAAACCTTTTTGGATATCGAAACACCTCCACCTATTTCTTAGTTTCTTTTTTCGTATAAAACTAACCCTTTGGGTTTAAGCATATCTGGCTTGTTATATCAAGTTGGAGAGGCATGCTACATAAAATTTTAAACTAAAAATTCTAATATGAAACACCCGTTATTAAACTTTAGTCACATAGCGAAATGTTAATTTGGGTGTTCCATGTGACCATTGGAAAACATTAAATATTGACACATGAAACTAAAATATATATTACCAATTCTATTCTTAGCCTTATTGTCTACAGCTTGTTCATCAGATGATGATAATAATAACAGCACACCTCCAGTAATTAACGAGGTAGAAGGCTTAACAAAAATTCAGGATATTGTAAACAACAATCACACCATAGAACTTTATAGTAAGTCTGGACATTTTTATACAGGTTACAACAACATAAGCTTAAGAATTAAAGACAATACAACTGATACCTTTTTTGAAGATGTTACAATCAGCTGGATGCCAGTTATGCAAATGCCAACCATGCAACATGCCTGTCCTTATTCTGCTATAACCAAAGCGCCTGGAAGGGATACGGTTTATCAAGGAAACATTATTTACCAAATGACCAATACAGATGGTTCTGGATGGTCCTTAACCTTAAACTATACCATAGACGGAACAGATTATAACGTAACAGATACCATAACCGTGTTGCAATACGAAAACCAAAACGTAACCAGCTTTATGGGCACAGACAACACACGTTACGTTCTTGCTTTAATAGAGCCTCAAGACCCTAAAATAGCCATTAACAACATGAAAGTGGGACTATACAAAATGGAAAACATGATGTCTTTTCCAGTTGTGGAAGATTACACCATTACCTTGGATCCTAGAATGCCAGGAATGGGAAACCACAGTTCTCCTAACAATACAGATTTAACATACAGGTCTGCAGATGGTACCTACCAAGGGAATTTATCTTTAACCATGACGGGTTACTGGGTTTTAAACCTTAAACTTTTGGATGCCACAGATACGGTTTTAAAAGGCGAAACAGTAACCGAAGATAACCCTCAAAGCAGTCTTTATTTAGAGCTTGAATTTTAAGCAAATAGCACAACAGATATTATGAAACAGGTCAATGTTTTATTGACTTGTTTCATTAATCTCCTAACATTATTCCCATGAAAAAATACATGATATTTGGTCTTGGCTTTCTTATTAGTGCCTTAACATTTGCACAGGAATTAGAAGCTACAGTAGAAAAAGACACCACACAATTGGATGAGGTTATTTTAATCGGTCAACGCAAATTAAGCAATTACAGACAGGAAAAAACCCTGTCCAGCATAGACGAGTATTTAGAGAAATCCAATAAGGTAACCATGATTAAACGTGGTAATTACGCTTGGGAACCTTCCTTGAACAATATGGACAGTCAGCGTTTGGTGGTTACCATAGATGGCATGCAGATTTTTGGCGCCTGTACAGATAAAATGGATCCCATTACATCCTATGTAGATGTCTCCAATCTGGAACAAGTAAGTATAGATTCCGGACAGGAAGGTACCGAAAATGGTCATTGCGTTGGTGGTGGCATCAATTTGCAAATGCCACAATCCAAGTTCAATGGTTCCGGGCTTAAATCCAGTGTCGATTTGGGTTACGAAACCAATGGCAATTACAAAATTGCTGGTTTGGAACTGGAATATGTGGGCAATAAATTTTATGTGAATGCCGATGGTATTTTTAGAAAATCCGATAATTACGATGCTGGTGGAAACAAAGAAGTCCTGTATTCCCAATTTCAAAAATACAATGTGTCTTTGCAAGGTGGTTACAAACTAGCAGAAAACCATGTGCTGGATGCCAATGTTATTTACGACAAAGCAACAGACGTAGGCTATCCTGCCTTGCCCATGGATGTCTCCCTGGCTGAAGCCTTGATCACCTCCCTTACACATACCTATAAAAACGATTCCACCACAATCAAATCATGGGAATCCAAATTGTATTACAACACCATTACACATATCATGGACGACTCCAAACGCCCAGATGTCCCTATTAGAATGGATATGCCAGGCTGGAGCGATACCTATGGTTTCTATACCAAAGCCACTTTAAAAGAAAACAAGCACAACATCTTGCTTAACCTAAACGGTTTTTACAACCGTTCTTTGGCCGAAATGACCATGTACCCTAACGATCCCAATCAACCAGCCATGTTTATGTACACCTGGCCAGACATCAGGACCCTGTACACAGGCATATATGCAAAAGATGCTTTTGCCTTAAGCCAAGATAAAACTGTCTCAGCTTCTGCGCGTGTTGGGTACCATCAAAACACAGTGGCAGAAGAAGTGGGCTTGGAAAGCTTACAAATATTTTATCCAGACATGGACGATTCCAAAAGTCGTTTTTTAATGAGTTTGTCTGCCGATTATAAAGTGAAAAAAGACTCCTACGATGCCACCTTTGGACTTGGTTATGGAGAAAGGGCACCATCTGTTAGCGAAGGCTATGGCTTCTTTCTGTTCAACAGTTTCGATAATTTCGATTATATAGGGAACCCAAATTTAAACAACGAAAAAGCCTTAGAGGCCAATCTGGCAGCAAATTACTATGCCAACCAGTTTAAAATAGGTTTTGAAACCTCTTACTTTTACCTAACAGATTACATTATTGGTGAGGTAGATCCATCCTTAAGTGCCATGACCATTGGTGCCAATGGTGTAAAGGTGTATCAGGCTCTCTCACATGCCAGTATTTTCGATTTTTATGTAAATGCAACCTATGATATTTCAGATGCTTTTTCCCTTAACACAACCCTAGGTTATAATTACGGAAAAGGCAGCAATAATGAAAACCTCCCTTTTATAAAACCTTTTTCCTATTTGGCAGAAATTAATTATACCAGAAACTTTTTTAATGCAGCCTTGCAACTGGATGGTAACGGAAACCAAACAAATTACAGCAGTTATTACGGCGAAAACGAAACGGCGGCCTTTGCCATTTTAAATTTGAACCTAGGCAATGTTTTTTATATTAAAAGCAATAAAATGGTCTTGAAATATGGCGTGGAAAACATCTTGGATACCAATTACTCCACCTATTCAGACTGGAACAACATCCCAAGACAAGGCAGAAACTTTTACATGAACGTGTCTTTTGTTATCAACTAGTTTCAAGCTGTCTAAACCACAAATGTTCATAAGCCTAAATTTTTAGGTTTAAAAAGAAGGTTCAAAGCTTAAATAGCAAATAAACTGTATTACAAAAACCGTTAGGGATAGAAATGCACAACACTCTTAATAAGCTTGTGTTACCCATGTTTTTCATGCAAGTTTTGGTATAAATAGGGCACATGTTAAATATATTTGCTATCTTTGTAACTCATTAATTTTAAGTGCAGATGACAGCAGTTTACTTCATAAAAAACACAAAAAACCTTCAGGGATTGACGCTGTCATTATCTTACCTGCATGACGATATTTTTTTGAAAAATTCAAAAGAGTTTATTCATTAATCCCTGTTACGACTCAAAACAGGGCCACTCCATAATAAACTCAAAAAAATTTAATCTTATTTGCTTCTTAACACAACCATTAGCGCTCAAGAACAGGAGCTCCATTTACGGCACCCTGTCTTGAACTATTGAGTCACAACCTGCTAGCGTTGAGAAGGAAAATCAAAAAAATAAATATTATGTCAAAAAATATAGTAGTAACAACAGGAATATACGATATGATTAAAGATCACGTTCGAAGAAAAAAAGTAACCAGGGAAGAAGAAGACCTATTGCTTTTGGAATTAAAACACGCCAAACAAGTACTTAGGCGTGAACTGCCAGACGATGTCGTTACCGTTAACCGACGTGTAAAAATAAAGGATCACACAGATAACAAAGAAAAAGAATATATGTTTGTGGCAACCACCAAAACAAACAATAAAAAAGGAAAACTATCTATTTTATGCGATGTAGCCGTGGCCACCATTGGGAGACAGGTAGGCGATATCATCCATTGGCCTTTTAAGGATGGCGAGCGAACACTGGAAATTTTAAAAGTAGAACAGATTTAACCTTTAATTTGAGTAAAAAGAGTCTTTGTATTAAAACACAAAGGCTCTTTTTTAATTTCTCAAATACCATCCAATCCCAACTCTCGCTGCACAAAACCTGCACGTTGTCACACTGAGCTTGTCGAAGTGTCAAAACGCTGCCTGCCAACAAGCGGAAAATATTAATTCAAACTTTACTTAAAATACACCTGTTTCAATAAAATCCCAAAACCACACAACCTTCCACTACCACACAGAGCAACCCTGTCATCCTGAGCAACCCTGTCATTCTGAGCAAGCCTGTCATTCTGAGCAACCCTGTCATTCTGAGCGAAGCGAAGAATCTGTAAGCTTCAGCATGGTAAATCCCACAAACAGCTCCTCCCTTCAGATGAAGGGCGACCAAGCGTATAAAGATAGTCCAGCGGACTATTTTAGCGAAGGGGCGAGCCGGCGCATAGGCAAAAGCCTGACGTCAGGAAGGCTAGACGGAGGGTTTGAATAACTCGTCACAATCTAATAAAATAATAAAACACCCTTCTTTAACAAACAACCGGCCTACTTTTTATTTTCGTAGTAAAACAAAGTAAAATCCGAAGCGATGGGTGGAGTAGGATGGCCTAGCGCAGCGTTTGCCATCCGCACGATAAGAATATTACGTCGTTTTCAAGAAAATAAAAATCAGCCTAGATTTTTTTGGTTCGTTTTTTCATCAATGAAAACGAAGTTTCACGAATACCAACAATAAAATAAAAAAGAGTAACTAGTAAAAAAATCCCAAAACCACAAAACCCTGCCCAACTGGTTTCAGAAATAGTGAGCCACAACATGTCATAAACCTTCCCAAAACAAGGGAGTAAAGAACAAAATGTACTAAACCCTCCAAAATAACCATAAGAAAAAAGCGAACGTTACGAAGAGCAACGGAGTAATTTCCTAAAAACCAGTTTTGATTTCCTGCCTGCCACATTATTAATTTAGCATTCGGGCAGGTTTGTTTCTTTTGTATCAAGACAAAAGAACAAGCACCTTCATATAGAATACTTAAATTAATTAACTGGTTTTAAATTGCAAACCCTCCGTCTAAACCTCCTGCCGTCGGTTTAGAGATAAGACGGAAGGTTTGATTTAACAATCCACAACCAACAACTAAAAACTATCCACCCTTACACAAAAGCAAGACGCTTTCATACGGCTTATATATAGCCTATATACGGCCTATGTACGGAGTAACTATGGAGTATCTATGGAGTATCTACGGGTGAACCCCCGAGCAACCCTTTATTTACAAGGGATTAGAGCGGTTGAGAACAGGTATAACTTGCATAGATTCACGGGACTGGTATTTGATAGATTAAGATATCATTATTTTCTTAAAGTTCCAAAAATCGAGGTTTTTATTTCAGATGATATATGGTGTTAGGTGTGTGTAATTGTAGGGAGTGGCAGCTGTTTAAGCTATGGTATTACCATACATTTTAGAGTTTTTTTAAAGGGTTTTTTATAAGCTGGTTTTGTTTTACGGTAACCCGTAAGGATGTCACCATAATTATACCTTTCTTTACAAAATACAAGCTCACAAACAAAAGGGCAGGAGCAAGAAGATATAGGTAGTACCACGTATTGCAAAGGAGCTAAAAAATAACTAGGTTTGAAACATAAAGCAAAGGATAAAAGCACAAAAAAGTGTTGTTATCCGGAAATTATAACCGTTATATAATTATATTTGAGATGATATAACGAGTTGCCAACAATTTGAAAAAAACAATTCTAATATTAATTCTAACTATTCTTTCAGCTTGCGAAAAATCAACTGAAATAGAAAATCCGAATGGAGTTTTTACTGATGCGGATATTGCGGACTTGAATTGGATAGTAGAAGAATTTGACGAAATTTTGGAATCCGAATATAAAACCAAAGTTCCAAAAGATGCTTATCGAGATTACTCAAATGCTGTCTGGAAAGGTTTAAATGAAGAGCAACCACCCTACATTCCAATCCCAAATGAACTTGACTCGTTAAAAAATAAAGTAAAAGAATTAGGAGTTTTTTCAAAAATCTGGTCAACTTGGAGAGAAAAACCTGAAGATTTAGAAATATATAATATCGGACAAAAACCTTATCTGACCTATTTAAAAGAACGTGGAAAAAAATCTGAGTTTATAAATGAATATGCACAAATTCTTACCAATTCCGGTGATATTATGCCGTCAGTTGTCGCTGGATTTGCAAAAAACATTGAAAATATAGATTTAAAAGACAAAAATAACCGACTGATTTTTTCAATCCATTATTTGACATTAATGAGTAGATGAAAAACTGTTGGCAATAACTAAGCATTCGAGTGGTCGGAACGACCCAACATGAATGCCGTGTTGACT